>NZ_JBKOOL010000007.1:0-73045 GCF_046764065.1 Nocardia sp. NPDC002869 | reverse complement strand
CGGATCGATTACCGGGAGCTGGACGAGCGCTCCAACCAATCGGCCAGGACGCTCATCGCGCGGGGCGCGGGGCCGGAAAGCGTGGTCGCCGTAGCGATGCCGCGCTGCGCCGATTCCGTTCTCGCGCTCTGGGCGGTGGCGAAGTCCGGTGCCGCGTTCCTGCCGATCGACCCGTCGTATCCGGCTGCCCGGATCACCCATATGATCACCGACTCCGGGGCCACACTCGGTCTCACGGTCGATGCGGTGCGCGAGAAACTCCCCGGCACCGTCGACTGGCTGCTGCCCGGCGCCCACGACCCGCCCGGCGACACCCGGCCGCTCACCGACCGCGACCGGACCACCGTGCTGCGGCCCGGGCATCCGGCCTACCTGATCTACACCTCCGGTTCCACCGGCACGCCGAAAGGCGTGACCGTGACACATGCCGGGCTGGCCGCCC
Source organism: Nocardia sp. NPDC002869 (assembly GCF_046764065.1). Lineage (NCBI taxonomy): Bacteria > Bacillati > Actinomycetota > Actinomycetes > Mycobacteriales > Nocardiaceae > Nocardia > Nocardia sp. NPDC002869. The sequence continues at coordinate 72,603 of NZ_JBKOOL010000007.1, read as the reverse complement.
TCGCCGCCGAACAGCGCGAACGCTATACGGTCACCGGCGAATCACGCACCCTGCACCTCGCCTCACCGAGCTTCGACGCCTCGGTCTGGGAATTACTTCTCGCGGTGGGCTCCGGCGCCACGATGGTCATCGCCGAGCCCGGCACCTACGGCGGCGAGGAGCTGGCCGATCTGGTACGCCGCCATCGGGTGACGCACGCGGTGGCGACCCCGGCCGCATTGGCCTCGGTGGATCCGGCCGGCCTGGACAGCCTGCGTGTCGTCGTCGCCGCCGGTGACGCCTGCCCGCCGGAGCTGGTACGGCGCTGGGCCGTCGGGAGCCGCGAGTTCTTCGATGCCTACGGACCGACCGAGGTCACGATCATGGCGAACCACAGCGCCTCGTTGGCGCCGGGAGACCCGGTCACCATCGGCGGCCCGATTCGTGGTGCCACGGAGTGGGTACTGGACCGGCGACTGGAGCCCGTCCCGGCGGGCGTGGCCGGTGAGTTGTACATCGCGGGCGCGCTACTCGCCCGCGGCTACCATCACCGGCCGGGAGCGACCGCCGCGCGCTTCGTCGCCTGCCCCTGGAATCCCGGTCAGCGGATGTACCGCACCGGGGACATGGTCCGCTGGACCGCCGCGGAAACCCTGCAGTATCTGGGCCGGTCGGATTTCCAGGTCGAGATCCGGGGTGTGCGAATCGAACTCGGCGAGATCGATACCGCCCTGGCGGCCTGTGAGTCCGTGGCATTCGCCGTCACTGTCGGCCACCGTACCGGCTCCGGTACCGCCGCGCTGGCCTCCTATGTCGTCCCCGCACCGGGTCATTCGATCGATATCGCGTTCCTCACCGAACACCTGCGCGGCCTGCTGCCGTCCTATATGGTCCCGCCCTCGATCACGGTGCTCGAGCATATTCCGCTCACACCGGCGGGCAAATTGGACCGCAAGGCGCTACCGAACCCCGTCGTCACCGGCACCGTGCCGTTCCGGCCGCCCGGGACACCGGTCGAACGGATCGTCGCACGAGTTTTCGCCGAGGTGCTCGGTCTCGGCCCCGTCGGTCTCGACGACTCCTTCTTCGCGCTCGGTGGCGACAGCCTGACGGCCACCCGGGTCGCCGCCCGGCTCGGAACGGCACTGGGTGCCGAGATTCCGGTGCGGTTGTTGTTCGAGGCGCCACGGGTGTCGGCGCTGGCCACCCAGGTGGAGGGTCAGATGCGCACGGGGCGCCAACGCCCGCCGTTGCTCGCCGGACCCCGCCCCGACCTCGTACCCCTGGCGCCCGCCCAGCAGCGGATGTGGTTCTTCAACCAGTACGACACCCGCTCCGGTGCCTACAACATGCCGATCGCGGTCCGGCTGCGCGGCGAACTCGACCTCGGCGCCCTCCGTGCGGCGATGACCGATGTCGTGGGCAGGCACGAATCGCTGCGGACGCGTTATCCGGAACGGAAGGGAACGCTGACCCAAGTGGTCGAATCGGTCGACGCCGTCGATCGTGAGTTGAGCCCGGCGCCGGTCGGGCCGGACCGGTTGATCGCCGCGATCACCAACCTCGTACACGAAGGATTCGACGTGAGCGCCCGGGTACCGGTGCGTACCCGGTTGTTCCGCGTGACCGGCGGTACGGAGACCGAATACGTGCTGGCCGTGGTGGTGCACCATATCGCCGCGGACGGCTTCTCCATGGCGCCGCTGGCCCGCGATGTGGCGACCGCGTATGCCGCCCGTGTGCGTGGCGAGGCGCCGTCGTGGCCGCCGCTGCCCGTCCAGTACGCCGACTACGCCCTGTGGCAGCGCGCTGTCCTGGGCGACCCCGCCGACCCCGGATCACTCAGCGCCCGGCAGATCCGCTACTGGACGGAAACGCTCGCCGATCTACCGGAGGAGCTGCGCCTGCCCTTCGATCGGCCGCGGCCGGCGGCCCGGTCCCACCGGGGGGCGAGCTACCGATTCGGGCTGAGCGCGGACCTGGTGGGAAAGCTGCGCACGTTCGCCCGCAACCGCAGCTCGTCGTTGTTCATGGTGATCCACGGCGCGCTCGCGGCCACTCTCGCGCGGTCGAGCGGTTCCGGTGATATCGCGATCGGTACGCCGGTGGCCGGGCGGGGCGCCGCCGTCCTCGACGACGTGATCGGAATGTTCGTCAATACGGTGGTCCTGCGGACGGAGGTCGACCTCGGCGAGTCGTTCACCGCCTTCCTCGACCGGGTCGAGCGGACCGATCTGGCCGCGTTCGGGAATGCCGACGTTCCCTTCGAGCAGTTGGTGGACGAACTCGCTCCGGAGCGGTCCCAGTCGCGGCATCCACTGTTCCAGGTGCTGCTGGCCTTCCAGAATCTGGCCCGCGCCGATCTGGAGCTGCCCGGCCTGGACGTATCGGTGCTCGACCTACCCGAGGACGTCTCCCGGTTCGATCTGCAACTGGTGCTGGCCGACGACGAGAGCGGCGGACTGGCGGTGACGGTCACCTACTCGACGGAGCTGTTCGACGCGAGCACGGTCGAATCCCTGGTGCGCCGCTGGGTTCGGACACTGGACGCGGTGGCGGTCGATCCGGCCGTCCCCGTGGGATCGATCGAGGTGCTCGAACCCGCCGAACATGCCGATCTGCTGACGCGTTCCGGCCCGCCCGGTGTCGCGCCCCGCACCCTGGCCGAATTGCTGGCCGGCGGCGCCGCCCGGGATCCCGCGGCCACAGCGCTCGTCTTCGACGGTGCCCGGATCGATTACCGGGAACTGGGCGAACGCGCCGGCCGATGGGCCCGGATGCTCATCCGGCGGGGCGCCGGTCCCGGTGACATCGTCGCGGTGGCGATGCCGCGGTCCGCGGATTTCGTGCTCGCGGTCTGCGCGGTGGCCGCGGCCGGTGCCGCGTTCCTGCCGATCGACCCGGCGTATCCGGCTGCCCGGATCACCCATATGATCACCGACTCCGGCGCCGTACTCGGTCTGACGATCGACTCGGTACGCGACCGGCTGCCCGGCACCATCGACTGGTTGACCCCGGACGACATCCCGGAGCGGGACGGCGGCACCGGACCGATCTCCGACGCCGACCGGGTGCGCCCGCTGCACCTCGACGATCTCGCCTACGTCATCTACACCTCCGGGTCGACCGGGCTGCCCAAAGCCGTCGCGGTCGGGCACCGCGGGCTGGCCGGCGTCGCGAGCGAGCACCACGACGGCCTGCACATCGGACCCGGTTCGCGCGTCCTGTGCCTGTCCTCGCCGAGCTTCGACGTCTCGATACTGGAACTGCTCTCGGCATTGGCCGCCGGCGCGACAATGGTCATCGCGCCCGGTGCGGTCAACGGCGGCGACGCGCTCGGCGAACTGCTCGACCGCGAGCAGGTCGGTCACATACTCATCACCCCCTCCGCGCTGTCCACCGTCGACGCCACCCGATGGCCGCTACCGCACCTGCGCACACTGATGGTCGGTGGCGAGAGCTACGGGACCGAATTGGTGCAGCGCTGGAGCCACGGCCACGAGGTGCTCAACACCTACGGGCCCACCGAGCTCACGGTCGCCGCGACCCGCCCGAACCGGATGGTGCCGGGCGAACCGGTGACGATCGGTGGCCCGATCCGCGGTGCCACGATGTGGATTCTGGACCAGCGGCTGCAACCTGTCCCGTCCGGTGTCCGGGGTGAGCTGTATATCGCGGGCCCGCTGCTCGCCCGCGGCTACCATCACCGGCCGGGCACAACCGCCGAACGCTTCATCGCCTGCCCCTGGCAAGCCGGTCGGCGGATGTACCGCACCGGAGATATGGCCCGGTGGACCGCGAAGGGAACCATCCAGTATCTGGGCCGGTCGGATCTCCAGGTCAAGATCCGCGGCCTGCGTATCGAACTCGGGGAGATCGACGCGGTACTGGGCGCCCACGAGTCCGTCGGATTCGCCACCACCGTCGGCCACCACAACCCCTCCGGCGCCGTGGCGCTGGCCTCCTATGTCGTTCCCGCACCGGGTCGTTCGATCGATACAGCTCAGCTGACCGAATTCCTCGGCAACCGCTTGCCGGCCTATATGGTCCCGCCGTCGATCACCGTGCTCGAACACGTCCCGCTCACACCGGCGGGCAAATTGGACCGTAAGGCGCTACCGGATCCGGTCCGCACGGACAGCACACCATTCCGGGCGCCACAGACAGCGCTCGAACGCACCATTGCCGGGGCATTCGCCGATGTACTGGGTATCGACACCGTCGGACTCGACGATTCGTTCTTCGCGCTCGGCGGCGACAGCATCATGTCGATCCTGCTGGTGAACCGGGCCAGGACGGCGGGCGTACTGTTCTCCGCGCGCGAGGTGTTCGACCACCGGACGGTCGCCGGGCTGGCCCGGGTCGCTGTCCGGGACGACGAGGCCGCGCGGGCTTCCGCTTCGGTGGAACCACCCGGCGGGGGTGTGGGACCGATCCCGCTGACGCCGGTCATGCACTGGTTCACCGAGCACACGCGATCCGGAACAGGCCGCATCACCCAGGCCGTGCTGCTGGCTCTGCCCACCGGAACAGAGCGGCGGCGGCTGGCCGAAACCGTGCAGGCGGTCCTCGATCGGCACGATATGCTGCGCTCCCGGCTACGCCGGGCCGATGACGGAAGCTGGACGTGGGAGACGTTACCGGTCGGCGCGATCCGATCCGACGACATCATCCATCGGGTGGCCACCGAGGCGGCGCCGGGTAGCCCCGGGTTCCGCACTGTGACCGCCGCGGAATCGGCGGCCGCGGCGAACCGGCTCGACCCGGGTGCGGGCATCGTGGCGCAGGTGGTCTGGTTCGATCCGGTGGACCCCGCGGTGCCGGACCGGATGCTGATACTGGTGCATCATTCGGCGATCGACGGCGTCTCCTGGCGGGTGCTGGTGCCGGACCTCGCGATCGCGTGGGCGCGGACGGAATCCGGCGAACCGCCCGATCTCGCCCCGGCGGGGACATCGATGCGCGGCTGGGCGCACGGGCTTCTCGAGGCAGCCCACCGTCCGGAGCGCACCGCGGAACTCGGCCGGTGGCAGGCCGTGTCCGCGGAACCCGATCCGGTGATCGGGGCCCGCCCCCTCGACCCCGCGGTCGACGTGGCCGAGACGGTGCGCACGGTAGAGGTCGAGCTCTCGGCCGAGGTCACCGCGGCGCTGTCGACCGATTTGCCCGCCGCATTCCACGGCACCGTGGCCGACGGCCTGCTGGCCGCGCTGGCGCTGGCGACGACGAAGTGGCGCCGCGAGCGCGAACCCGCGGCCGCCGGCAACCGGCCCGCGGCGACGGTGATCGGTCTCGAGGGCCACGGTCGCGAGGAAGAGGTCGTCCCGGGCGCGGATCTGACACGGACGGTCGGCTGGTTCACCACGAGTTTCCCCGTGCGACTGGATCTTTCCGATATCGACCTCGACGACGCGTACGCCGGTGGGCCGGCGATCGGCGCAGCGGTCAAAGCCGTCAAGGAACAGTTACGCGCCTTCCCGGACCACGGCATCGGCTACGGCCTGCTGCGCTATCTGAACGAGGACACCGCACCGGCGCTCCGCGCGCTGCCCACGCCGCAGATCGGGTTCAACTATCTCGGCCGCATCGTCGCCGGACCCCGCGGGCAGGCGCAGCCATGGCAGCCGGTGGACGACGGCGGCGACTTCTCCGGCGCGGCACTCGCCCGTGGGCTGAATCCGGATATGCCGGTCACAGCGGCGCTCGATATCACCGCCCGGATCGTCGACGACGGGGTCCGGCAGCACCTGCGGGCGATCTGGTCGTATCCCGCCGGAGTGCTGGACGCCGCGGAGGTCCGCCGGGTCGCGCAGTCGTGGTCGGACATGCTGACCGGACTGGCAGCATACGCGCGGGGTCCCGGGGCCGGCGGATGGACACCGTCGGATCTGGATCTGATCTCGCTGGGGCAGTCCGAGATCGAGCGGCTCGAGCAGAGATATCCCGCAGCACAGGACATCTGGCCGTTGACGCCGCTGCAACAGGGTCTGCTGTTCCACGCACTGGCCGCAGAGGAATCGACGGACGCGTATGTGGTGCAGCTGGTCGTGGAACTCCGGGGCCGGGTCGATCCGGAGCGGCTGCGGCGGGCCGGACAGCTGCTGCTCGACCGGCATGCGAATCTGCGTACCGCATTCGTCACCGATATCGGACCGGTCCAGGTGGTCGACAGCGGTGTGGCGGCGCCCTGGTCGGAGGTCGACCTGTCCGGTCTGGACAACGACGCGCGAGCCCGGGAGTGGGAGTTGCTGACGGCCGCGGATCGGGCGACCCGGTTCGACCCGGCGCGCCCACCGCTGTTGCGCTGGATGCTGGTCACCACGGGGCCGGACAGCTACCGGCTGGTGCTGACCCAGCATCACCTCTTGCTCGACGGCTGGTCCACCCCGCTGTTCCTGCGCGAGTTGCTGGTGCTCTACGCCACCGACGGTGATGTCGCGGTGCTGCCCCCGGCCCGGCCCTACCGGGACTTCCTGGCGTGGCTCGGCGGGCAGGACCGGACCGCGGCGCTCGAGGCCTGGGCCCGCGCATTCGACGGTACCGATGAGCCGACTCTGGTGGCTCCGGCGAACCCCGGGCGCGGCTACACCGGATCCCGTGAGGTGACCGGCGCACTGACCGAGGCACAGACCACGCGGCTGACCGGCCTCGCACAGGCCCGGGGAGTGACTCTCAATACGGTGGTCCAGGGGGTGTGGGCGATCGTGCTGGGCCTGTCGACTTCCCGCGACGATGTGACCTTCGGGTCGACGGTCTCCGGGCGGCCCCCGCAGATCCGGGATATCGAATCGATGATCGGGTTGTTCGTCAACACCCTGCCGGTGCGGGTCCGTCTCGATCCCGCCGAGAGCGTGGGAGACCTGCTGGAGCGGATCCAGGCGGAGCAGGCCGCCCTGCTCGATCACCACCATGTGGGCCTGGCCGATATCGAACATGCCGCCGGGCCGGGGGCGGTGTTCGACACGATGACGGTGTTCGAGTCCTATCCGGTCGACCGCGGCGGGCTGACCGCGGAGACCGATATCGCCGGCCTGCGGGTTGCCGACGTGACCGGTACCGACGCCGCCCACTACCCGGTGGGCGTGGTCGCGCACACCGACACCCGGCTCCATCTCCGCGTCACGTACCTGCCGGAACTCTTCGACCAGGACGCGGCGGCCGCGATTTTGCGCCGGATCCTGCACGTACTGGACCTCTTCGTCACAGACCCGGATCGGCCGCTGGGCCGGCTGGATCTGCTCTTCCCGGCGGAGTCCCGCGAGCTGCTCTCGGTAGCGGGCGATCCGGCGGTGACCGAGCGGGTCCTCCCGGAACTGCTGGCCGCCGGCCGAGACCCGGAGGCGGTGGCGGTGGTGTGCGGGGACCGCCGGTGGACCTACCGCGAACTCGACGCGCAATCGAATCGGCTGGCGCGGTACCTGATCGCCCGGGGCGCCGGACCGGAGACCGGTGTCGCGGTGGGGTTGCCGCGGTCGATCGAGTCGGTGCTGGCGCTCTGGGCGGTGGCCAAATCGGGGGCGGCGTTCGTTCCGGTCGACCCCGCCTACCCCGCAGGCCGACTCGAGCACATGCTCGCCGATTCCGGTGTGACGATGGGGATCACCTCGGCACAGTGGCGGGATCGGCTGCCCGGACAGCTGCGCTGGCTGGTCCTCGACGAACCGGCGACGGCCGCGGAGGTCGCGGCGACGGCGGCGGCGCCGGTCACCGATGCGGAGCGCACACTGCCGGTGCGGGCCGATCAGGTGGCGTATGTGATCTACACGTCCGGTTCCACCGGGGTGCCGAAAGGTGTGGTCGTCTCGCATCGCGGGTTGGCGAATCTGGTCGCCGAACAACAGTCGCGTTTCGGTATCGGGCCGGCCACCCGGGTCCTGCATGCCGCCTCGCCGAGTTTCGACGTGGCAGTCATGGAACAGCTGTGCGCGTTCGGGTCGGGCGGACGGCTCGTGATAGCACCCCCGGCCGCATACGGCGGTGACGAGCTGGCCCGGATTCTGCGCCGGGAGAACGTGTCCCATGCCGCGCTCACCCCCACGGTGCTGGGAACGATCGACCCGGCCGGGCTGGCGTGCCTCGAAACGGTCGCGCTGGGCGGCGAGGTACCTCCACCAGAACTGGTGTCGCGGTGGGCACCGGGCCGGACTCTGCTCAACAGCTACGGTCCCGCGGAGGCCACGGTCGAAACCCATGCCTCCGCACCACTGGTGGCGAACGAGCCGGTGACGATCGGCCGACCGCACCGCGGGGTCGGGCAAGTCGTCCTCGACACCTGGTTGCGCCCGGTGCCGGCCGGGGTCGTGGGCGAGTTGTACCTGGCCGGTCCGGGCCTGGCCCGCGGCTATCGCCACCGGACGGGTACGACCGCGGCGCGGTTCGTCGCGGATCCGTTCGCGGGGCCGGGACGGCGGATGTATCGGACCGGCGACCTGGTGCGCTGGTCGCGGCAACCGGACGGGAGCCTGGCACTCGAGTATGTGGGCCGGGCCGATGCGCAGGTGAAGATCCGTGGTTTCCGCATCGAACTCGGCGAGGTCGAAGCGGTGCTGCTGGCCTGTCCGGGTGTGGCCCAGGCCGCGGCGGCCGTACGCCGCGACCCCGCCACCGGAGACCGGTTGATCGGATATCTGGTGCCCGAACCCGGCGCCGAGATCGATCCCGCCACAGTTCTCGCCGACGCCGGCGAGCGGTTGGCCGCGCATATGGTCCCCGCGCATGCGATGGTGCTCGACGCACTACCGCTGACCGCGACCGGCAAGCTCGATCGCGCCGCGCTCCCCGCGCCGGATCTCACCGCGACCCGGACCGTATCCCGGGCCCCGGTCACCGGGTCGGAGAAGACGCTGGCGCGACTGTTCGGGGAGGTACTCGGACTCGACGAGGTCGGTGCGGACGATTCGTTCTTCGCGCTCGGCGGCGACAGCATCATGGCCATCCAGCTGGTGACCCGGGCCCGGGCGGCGGGACTGGTGTTCTCGGCGGGTGCGGTGTTCGACCAGCGCACGGTCGCCGGGCTGGCCCGGATCGCGGTGCCCGGCAGCGGCTCCGCGGCACCTTCCCGTCCGGCGGAGCTGCCGGGCGGAGGCGTGGGTCCGGTGCCACTCACCCCGATCATGTGCTGGATGTTCGAACGGGGCGGCTTCGACCGCTTCTGCCAATGGGTCGAGCTGACCCTGCCGGCCGGTATCGACGCCGCCGGTATCGGCGCCACCGTCCAGGCGGTACTCGATCACCACGACATGCTGCGGGCCCGGCTGTACCCCGATCCGGCACATCCGTCGGGGTGGGCGCTGCGCGTGGAACCGGCCGCGGTATCGGCCGCCGCGCTCATCCGGCACGTGCCGGCGGACTCGGCCCCCGGCAGCAGCGCGTTCGCCGCGCTCACCGCGGCCGAGGCGGACGCGGCGGCCGGACGCCTCGACCCCGCGGCGGGCGTGGTGCTGCAACTGGTCTGGCTGGATCCGGCCGGTGAGCCGGGCCGGTTGCTCGTCGTCGCACACCACCTCGTGGTCGATGGTGTGTCGTGGCAGATCCTCGTCCCCGACCTCGCCGCCGCGTGGGCCCAGGTGCGGGCCGGGCAACGACCGCGCCTCGCGCCCGTCGGTACCTCGATGCGCCGCTGGGCGGACGCCCTGCACACCGCCGCCGGTGACCGCGGCGAACTCGACCGGTGGCGGGCGGCTCTGGGCACCGGTGATCCGCCGCTCGGCTCCCGGCCGATCGATCCGGCCGTGGATACGCAGGCCACCGTCGCCACCGCGCAGATCACGCTGTCTCCCGCGCTCACCCACGATGTGCTCACCACACTCCCCCGGGCCTTCCGTGGCAATGTGGACGACGCGCTCCTGACCGGGCTCGCGCTGGCACTGGCCCGGTGGCGGCACCGTCGCGGTGTCACCAGCGCGGAAACGCTGCTCACCCTGGAGAGTCACGGCCGCCACGACACCGTGCTCCCCGGGGCCGACCTCACCCGCACTGTCGGATGGTTCACCACCACCTATCCCGTGCGACTCGACCTGTCCGGCATCGATATCGGCGACGCGTTCGCCGCCGGAGCCGCCGCCGGAGCGGCGGTCAAATCGGTCAAGGAACAGCTCCGGCAGGTACCCCGCCATGGAACCGGCTTCGGATTGCTGCGCTATCTCGACAGCGAGACCGCTCGCGAGCTGCGCGCACTGCCCACCCCGCAGGTGAGTTTCAACTACCTCGGCCGGTTCGACACACTGCCCGCGGCCGCGTCGGCCGAGTGGATGCCGGCCGGCCCGCGAGCCGCCGGCGGCGCACAGAATCCGGAGGCACCCGCAGCCGCCCTGCTGGGCATCAACGCGGCCACTACCGACACGCCCGGCGGGCCGGCGCTCACCGCCGCCTGGGAATACCCCGCCGGCGTTCTCGGCCCGGTCGAGGTCACCGAGTTGATGGGATTGTGGCGCGACGCGATGACCGCGCTGGCCACCCACGCGGCCCGCCCCGGCAGCGGTGGCCCGACCCCTTCGGATATAGATCTCCTCGACCTGGACCAGTCCACGATCGACCGGCTCGCGGCTCGGCAGCCGGGACTGGACGACATCTGGCCGGTCACCCCGCTGCAGGCCGGGTTGCTGTTCCATGCCCAGCTGGCGGCCGGCGATCTCGACGCCTACGTGGTGCAGCTCTGCCTGGAGCTCGGCGGGACCATCGACGCGGACCGTCTCCGGCGCGCTGTGCGGGATCTCCTCGGACGGCATCCGAACCTGCGGAGCGCCTTCGACCGCGACAGTGCCGGGAGACCGGTCCAGGTGGTGCGCCGGCACGTCGATGTCCCGTTCGGGCGGATCGGGCTGCCGGGGCGGGATGAGGCGGCGCTCGAACTCGAGCGGATCATGGCGGCCGACCGCCGCGCCGGTTTCGACCCGGCCGTCCCACCGCTGCTGCGGCTGACACTGATAGATCTGGCCCCGCAGCGGTACCGGCTGCTGGTCAGCATGCATCACCTCCTGATCGACGGATGGTCGACGCCCCTGCTCATCCGGGAACTGCTGCAGCTCTACGTCGGCGACGGCGATCCCGCCCTGCTACCGCCCCCGGTACGCCCCTACCGCGACTATCTGGCCTGGTTGCGGGCCCAGGACCGGGACGCGGCGGATGACGCGTGGGCCCGGGCCTTCACCGGCGCGGTCGAGCCGACCCTGCTGGCGCCCGCCGACCGCGGACGCCGGCAGACCGCCGCCGGGCGCGAGGTGCACCGGCAGCTGAGCGAGGACCGCACCACGGCATTGGTCGCGGTGGCCCAGCGACAGGAGATCACGCTCAACACCATCGTCCAGGCCGCCTGGGCGCTAGTGCTGGCGACCGAGACCGGCCGCGAGGACGTGGTGTTCGGCGCCACCGTGTCCGGCCGCCCACCGCAGCTCGAGGGCATCGAATCGATGGTCGGGCTGTTCGTCGACACGGTGCCGGTCCGGGTACGGCTCGCCCCCGGCGACACCCTCGCCCGGCTGCTCCGTCGGATCCGGGCCGAACAGACCGCACTGCTGGACCATCAGCATCTGGGGCTCGCCCGGATCCAGAACGTGGCAGGTCCCGGCGCCATCTTCGACACCGTGACCGTCTTCGAGTCCTACCCCATCGATCGGACCGGGCTGTCCGAGGCCGCCGATCTCGCCGGCCTCCGCGTCCTGGGTGTCCACGGCCGCGACGCCGCGCACTATCCACTCGGCCTGATCGTCGAGCACGGCACCCGGTTGCGCCTGGGCTTCGAATACCTGCCCGAACTCTTCACCGCGGACCGCATCGAAGCACTCGCCGACCGGGTACTGCGGGTACTGGACGCCGTCGCCGAACATGTCGATCTTCCGCTCACCCGGCTCCGGCTGCTGTCACCGGACGAGCAGGCCGCCCTGGTGCCCGTCCGGGGCCGGCCCGGTACGGCGCCGTCGGTGCTACCGCAGGTGCTGACATCGGCGATGGCACCCGATACCGAAGCAGTGGCCGGCGACGGCGTGCGCCTGACCTACCGTGAACTCGACGAGCGCTCGAACCGATGGGCGCGGGTCCTACTGGACACCGGAGTCGGGCCGGAGTCGTTCGTGGCACTGGTGCTGCCGCGTTCGGTCGACGCCGTCGTCGCCGTCTGGGCGGTCGCGAAAACCGGCGGCGCGTTCGTACAACTCGACCCGGCGGATCCGGACGACCGGATCGCCCGCATTCTCACCGATTCCGGCGCCGCCACCGGGCTCACCTCGGCGGACATCCGGCACCGGCTGCCGGACACGGTCGAATGGCTCACCCTCGACAGTCCGTCCTTCGCGACGGCGACGGCCGCGGCATCACCCGCCGCGATCACCGATTCCGCGCGCACGACCGGGCTCCGCCCGCAGCACCCGGCGTATCTGATCTACACCTCGGGCTCCACCGGTACCCCGAAAGGCGTAGTGGTCACCCATGCCGGAACCGCGAATCTGGCCGCCGAAGCACGGGAGCGGTTCGGTCTCACCTCCGCCTCCCGGGTACTGGCCGCCGCCTCCCCCAGCTTCGATGTCTCGATTCTGGAATGGCTCGGCGCCGCGGCCGCCGGAGCCACCGCGGTCCTCGCTCCCGCCCGAGTGGTCGCGGGCGCCGAACTGGCCGCGGCGATCGACGCCGGGCACATCACCCACGCGGCGCTCACGCCGACCGTGCTCGCCTCACTGGACCCGGGCACGGCCGGCACCCTCGAGACCCTGATTCTGGGCGGCGAGACGTGCCCACCCGAGCTGGCGGCCCGCTGGACGGCGGACCACACGGTGATCAATACCTATGGAGCCACCGAGACCACGATCATGAGCTGTGCCGCCGCGCCCCTGCGCACCGCGCCGGAGGGTCCCCTCCCGATCGGCGGCCCGATCCGGGGCTTCACCGCCGTGGTGCTCGACCGCGGGCTGCGTCCCGTCCCGCCCGGAGCGGTCGGCGAGCTGTACCTGGCCGGGCCGGGCCTCGCCCGGGGTTACCACCGGCGCCCCGCCACCACTGCCGCCGGGTTCGTCCCGGATCCGTACGGACCGCCCGGCACGCGGATGTACCGGACCGGCGACCTGGTCGCCTGGAACGCCGGCGGGTCACTCCGGTACGCGGGCCGCGGCGACCGGCAGCTCGAGATCGCGGGTAATCGCGTCGAACCCGGTGAGGTCGAGGCCGCCCTGCGCAGCGGGCCGGATATCGCTCAGGCCGCCGTCACGGTTCACGACCGGGATGACGGCACCGGCCGGCTCGTCGGATACGTCGTCCCCGCCCCCGGCACCACCCCCGATATCCCCGCCCTGACCACCCACCTCGCGACACGGCTGCCCACCCAGATGATCCCGGCGGCCGTCCTCACCCTCGACCGGCTCCCGCTCACCGCCACCGGCAAGCTGGACTACCGGGCACTGCCCGCCCCCGACCGGCCGTCCGCGGTGTACCGGCCGCCGGCCACGCCGCTCGAGAGCACGGTGTGCGACGCCTTCGCCGGCATCCTCGAGCTGGAACGGGTCGGTGCCGACGACAACTTCTTCGACCTCGGCGGCAACTCACTGGACGCGGCCCGGTTGGCGGCGCGGCTCGGCGAAACGACCGGTGCCGATATGCCGCTCCACTGGGTGTTCACCGATCCGACGCCGCAGGCGCTGGCCCACCGAATCGAGTCCCGCCACCTCGGTGACGAGCCGGCACCCGAGGACGTGTTCGCGGTGCTGCTTCCGCTGCGCGGCACCGGACACGGCCCTCCGCTGTTCTGTGTCCACCCCGCCATCGGTCTGGCCTGGGGGTTCAGCGGACTGGTGCGCTATCTCGATGCCGATCGCCCGGTCCACGGACTGCAATCACCGGCGCTCACCGAACCCGACACGCAATTCGCCACCCTGGATCGGCTCGCGGACCGCTATGTCCAGGAGATCAGGGCCGTCCAGCCACACGGCCCGTACCACCTGCTCGGCTATTCGCTCGGCGGCACCATCGCCCACGCGATCGCCGTCCGATTGCGCCGGGACGGCGAGCCGGTGGCGACCCTGGCCATGATGGACACGCGTGTGGTCACCGCCGACAGCGTCCGCGCGCCCACGCCCACCATCGGAGAGATGCTGACCGAGGCCGGCGCCGCCGACCCGGACTCCGCCGAACTCACTATGGCGGCCGCGGCCGAACTGCTGCACCGGCAGGGGGGTTTCGGCAGCCTCCTGACCGCGGAACACCTCACGCGACTGCACCGCGACTACAGCCGGCTGGTCGACCTGACCTGGCACCACCGGCCCGGGCTCTTCGACGGTGACCTGATCTATTTCAGCGCCGCACCGGAGAGGACGAACGACGGCGCCGCGCCGGCTCTCGCCTGGGCCGACCACATCACCGGCCGGATCACCGAACACCGTATCCCGATCCGGCACGAACAGATGACCGCCCCCGACGCACTCCGCGCAATCGGACTCGCCCTCACCCAGCACTTCCACTCCGCCCGGACTTCCCCGGCGCCCGGCCCCGACTCCAGCTAGGACAGCGATCATGACCACCGACCGAGCCATAGGTAGACGCTCCGGAATCGAACCTGCCAGTCTGTTCGCGCCCGACCCGGTGAGCGCCGCCCTCGAGCACCCCCGCACCTCCGAACTCCGGCGGTGGACTGTCGACTACCTGTGCCGGCCTCATCCGGATCTCGGCCGTCACGGTCCCGTCTGTCCCTATATGAGCCATGCCGTCGAGCGCCGGTTCCTGTGGGCGGCGTTCTTCGACGGTCCCCGGATCGATATCGAGCGCATCGCCGCGATCGTCGACGACCTCTACGAACTGTTCCCCGCCCTGCAGCCCACCAAGGAGCCCGACGCACGTTTCAAAGCTGTCCTCGCGGTCTTCCCCGATCTCACCGATTACACCGGTATCGAGGCCGTCCAACGCGACCAGAAGACCCGTTTCGTCCACGACGGTCTGATGCTCGGGCAGTTCTACCCCGGCTGCACTGTCGCCGGGCTGCACAATCCGCACTTCCCGGCCCTCGATTCGCCGCTCCCCCTGCTCGCCGTCCGGCATATGGTGGCCACCGACTTCTTGTTCCTCGACACCAGCCAGGAATGGATCGATATCTACCTCCATATCTTCGCGCCGTCCATTCCCGAATTCATCACCTCGGCGATGGCCGACCGGCTCGTGCACGAGCCCGCTGTCCCGGACAGCGATGCGGCCGCACCCGAACCGGTGGGCGCGCGCGGCGGCGCACCGCGGCCCCCGTGATCACCGCCGCGCGCCCGCGGCCGGTCACCCGCACTATGCCGCGGGGCCCGGATTCCGCACCGCGGACAGGTACCGCGGTCGTTCCCAGTGCTGTTCGAGTTCTTCGGGGAGATCCGGAAGAGCCAGCCCGTAGGTGGCGGCCAGATCGGCGGGTGCGGCGGCCTGCACCGACCATCCGTGCCCCGCCAGCCACTGTTCCGGATCCGTTCTGTCGTCGGTGTAGAACAGTTCGGCCGGGTCGATGTCACCGAACGGATTCTTGTCGAGGTACTTCGTTTCGATCTTGGCGAAACCGCTGCGCGCCGCCCCGTCCGGGATGCTCTCCACCGCGATCCGGCTGCCGGCCGGGCTCAATCCGCCGATATGCGTGAACAGTGCGTCCTGAGCCGCCCCGGGCAGGTACGGCAGCAGGCCCTCGGCCGACCACACCGTGGCCGCGGCCGGATCCGCTCCGGCGGCCGCCAGCGCGGCCGGCCAGTCGGAACGCAGATCCACGGCCACCGTGCGGCGTCCGGCGCGCGGTGTCGCCCCGTGTTCGGCCAGTACCCGGTTCTTGAACTCGAGCACATCGGGTTGATCGATCTCGTAGACAACGGTTCCCGGCGGCCAGTCGAGCCGATACGCGCGCGCGTCCAACCCGGCGGCGAGTATCACGACCTGCGCGATTCCGTCCCCGGCGGCCGACAGGAAGAAATCGTCGAAGAATTTGGTCCGCAACCCCATGAATCCGGGGACGAGCGGAGCGCCGGCAAGGGTCGGCGGATCCGCCAGTATGTCCAGAAAGTGCGGCTCACCGGCGGCGCGGACGAACAGTTCCGCGTACTCGTCGCGGATGAGCGGCTCCGGGAGCGCGGATTCCAGCGCTCGGAATGTCGCCACCCCCAACGCGGTGAGCCCGACACCGGTGACGATATCCCAGACATCTCCTTCGGTTCGCACGACGGAACCTCCCGATCGACGGTGGATACGGACAAGACGATCACGTGCGAAAAAGCACATCATTTTTGCCGCGCCCCGGAGAAGACCCGTGAGCGGATGAGGCCGGCCACCGACGATTCTACTTCCGGAAAGGGGAGGTCGTGCTGTCCGACCAGGTATTACTCCGGCTCGTCGCGGCGCGGAACGTCCGTGTGTTTCGTGAAGCGCCGGGAGCGACCACGGTGCCCGACGCCAGCGCGGCCGGGTCGGCCTCAGTGTTCTCGGCGGTGCGGCATGAATTCCAGGGTGAGTAGCGCCGCGGCGGCCACGGCAATGTCCCCGCGGCGGATCAGGACATAGCGTCGCTCGGACAGGGCATGGAATGAGGGGCGAAGGCCAGGGATAGCGCACCTCGGTGCCGACACCCGCGTTCACGGTGCGGTTCACCGCCTGACGCAGATTGCGGAACTTGCGGCCGCCGAGATCGAAACTGTCGACATCGAGGACCACGTCGTTGCCGATCGGCACCGCGTGCAGTCCGCGGTGCCGGCCGGCGCAGACCTGCCACAGCTCGGCCAGGCCGGGACTCGCGCCCAGCACCGCGAGCCGCCAACCACGACCGGCGGCGAACTCGGAGAACGCCGAGATCAAGTCCGGGAACGCGGCACGGTCACCGACCGGGTCACCGGCCGGACGAGTCGTCCCGGCCGGGAGGTCGTCGCGGGACCGACCCTGTTCGTCGAGGTAGTGCGGCTCTATGCTCCACATGTGGCCGGGGTCGACCGTGTCGAACTACTGCTGAGACAGCCCGCGTCGTGTACCGGACGCGAGCGGGGATCCGCACTGCCCACGGGGTTCGCCCCACCGATGTATCGAGACCGGAGGACGCCCGGTGGTCGTGCACCGCCACACCGGCCTTCGGGCATCTCCGCGACGTTCCCGCCACGACAGTGCACGCCGACCGATCCACCGGCAAGCGACAGATGAGGTGCGGTGATGAGCACTTCCGACGACGAGTCCGGCCCGGACCGGCCACCGGAGTCCACACCCGGCGCCGATCCGATCGGTGAGGCCGAACGCACTGCGGCAGCGCTGAGCAGCGGCTCGCAGCCGCGCGGCGGACTCGGCCCTCGATTCGACCGGAACTCACCTTTCTTTGTCGGCATGACGGCGGCCGCCGGGGTCTTCACCACGATCACCGCGGTCGCGGCGTTGCGGGCGGTGGAACCCGTACTGGTGATGATCGGAGTCGCGTTCTTCCTCGCCCTGGGCCTCGAACCTCTCGTCCAGTGGGCGACCGCGCGCCATCTGCCGCGCTGGGCGGCGGTCACCGGAGTGTTCGTCCTCGGGGGCGCGGCGGTGGCCGGATTGGTGGCGGCGGCGGTCCCCCCGCTGACCCAGCAGGCTTCGCAGTTCATCGATGCGGTCCCCCGGTATCTCGACCAGCTCACCGATCCCGCGTCGTGGACCGGTCGGCTCAACGACCGGTTCGACCTGCAGAATCGGTTGACGCAGGCGTGGAACGGCGCCGGATCATCGGTGGTCGGCGAGATCGCCACGGCGGGGGAGGCGGTGTTCACCGCCTTGACCGACACCGTCATCGTCACGGTCCTGACCGTCTACTTCCTGGCCGGACTGCCTCGTCTACGGGCCGCGCTGTACCGGTTCGTGCCCCATTCCCGCCGGCCGCGGGCGATCCTGCTGGGCGACGAGATCTTCGCCAAGGTCGGCGCCTACGTCGCCGGCAACGTTCTCATCTCGGTGATCGCCGGAGCGGCGACTTTTCTGTGGTTGGTCGCGTTCTCGGTGCCGTACGCACTGCTGCTGGCCCTGTTCGTCGCCGTGCTCGATCTGGTGCCGGTGGTCGGTTCGACGATCGCCGGGATCGCGGTGGCGGCCGTGGCGCTGACGGTATCGGTTCCGGTCTGCGTCACCACTGTCATCTTCTTCGTCGCTTTCCGCCTCGCGGAGGATTATCTACTCGTCCCCAAGATCATCGGAAGGTCGGTGAAGGTCCCCGCGCTGAGCACTCTCATCGCGGTCCTGGTCGGCGGGGCACTGCTCGGACTGGTCGGCGCATTGGTCGCCATCCCTGTCGCCGCCGCCCTGCACCTGATCGCCCATGAGGTGCTCTTTCCACGCCTCGACAAGGCGTGACGCGCGACGCGCCAGGTCCTCGGCGACCATGTCGTGCCGGTGGGCTCACCGCCGTTCGGTGATCACGACCGGCTCGACCCCGGCCGGGGTATCGGCCGGCCATATGGTGCTCCACCGGGTCGCCGCTACGTCGCGGCCGCGTCGGCGCCCACGGTCTCGGGCCGCGCGGCCGGTTTCCGCAAACGGCCGACGATCAGTCCGGTCGCCGCGAGCGCACCGGCGATGGGCCACTCGACCGCTCCCGCGACGGTGAGCGCACCGAGCCCGCCGTAGTAGAGATAGCGGGTGGGCAGGCACAGCTCGACCGGCCCCGCCTTCATCTTGATGCCCTGGCCGGGAATCGCGACCTTGGCGTCGAAGAAAGGCAGGGCCAGTGTGGCCGCGGGCGCGGCCTCGGTGGTGGGCTGCCCGGCCGGTTTCTCCGGGGACCCGGAGGTCTTCTCGCGGGCTGATCCGCCGCCGCCGGCCGCGGCGGTACTGTTCGTTTTACCTTGTGCAGGCACGGGACACGATCCTCTCGTCGTCGAGAACTACCGGTTCCGGCCTCTCCGGCGCGCGCCGGAGAGGTGTGACAGCGAGCGTGAACGTCATCGATGATCGCGCTCCGAGGGGGTGGAAGGCAACCGATCGACACGATCGATCAGCTCCTCGGTGCGCCGGGCGAACCACGCCGGGGAGAGCACGACCAGCGCGGTGGCGGCGGTGACCGCCGTGAGCACACCGGCCCAGGCCACCGGACCCAGCGGTGTGCACCCGAAGAACTGGCTGACGCCGGGTATCTCGACGACGGCCACGAGCACCGCCGCGCTACCGACCGCCGTGGCCACCACGAGCGGATCATCGTGCCGCAGTAGCAGCGTCTGGGCAAGTTGGGCGCCGACCAGTGCCGTCAACCCCATGGTCGCGGAGCGCCGCCGGGTACCCGGCGTCCAGCGGCCGATCGCCCACGCGACGGTGGCCCCGGCGGCGGTGGCCGCACCACGACGGACTATCGCCTCGACCAATGGGCGGCCGAGCGAGGGAGCAGGTGCGGACAGGACCGAATCCGCATAGCCCGCACCGGTCGCGGCCGGCCCCGCCGCGGCCGCGGGACTCGGCGGTGACACCGCGATGGCGAGCGCCGGGAACATATCCGTGAGCAGGTTGACCAGCAGGAGTTGCCGGGTACTCACCGGGGCGCCGCCGCGGCCGAGGGCGGTGCCGAGGATGGTGAACACCACTTCGCCCGCATTGCCTCCGAGCAACAGGGTCAGGGCATCGCGGACCCCGATCCACATATTGCGGCCTTCGACGAGAGCGTCGAGCAGGGCGGTGAGGTTCTCGCCGGTCAAGACCAGATCGGCGGCTTCGCGGGCCGGTGAGGACCCGCGCCCGGTCACTCCGATACCGGCATCGGCCATCCGGATCGCGGCGGCGTCGTTGGCGCCGTCGCCGACCATGGCGACCACCCGGCCGCACTGCTGCAGGGCCGCGATCACCTGTACCTTCTGCTCCGGGCCGACCCGCGCGAAGACCTGGGCCGAGGCCGCCAGTTCGGCGCGGCCGTTCTCGTCCGCGGCGGCCAGTTCGGCACCGGTGACGACCCGGGCGCCGGCCGGGAAACCGAGCTGGCGCGCGATGGCACGGGCGGTGACGGGGTGATCCCCGGTGATCAGCGCGACGGCGCAGTGGGCGGTGGCCAACTGCTGCAGGAGGGGGCGCGCCGAATCGCGGACGGTGTCGGCGAGACCGACGTAACCCGTGATGGTCAGCTCGCCGGCCAGTTCCTCGATCCGGTCCTGATCGAAACGTGTCCCCTCCCCCAGCGAGTCGAGCTCGCATTGGGCGACGGCGAGCACCCGCAGGCCCTGATCCGCCAGGTGGTGGACGAGATCATCCGCTGCGTCCCGGCCCGAGGATCCGCTGTCGAACCGGCAGCGCGGCACGATCACCTCCGGGGCGCCCTTGAGCACCAACCGTGCCGAGGCGCCCGGTCCGCCGTCGCCGTCGACGATGACGGCCGCCGCGTAACCGCGGCAGGATTCGAAGGGCAGCTCCGCGATCACGATCGGATCGGGACCGTCCTCCGGCAGGCGGGCGGCCGCGGTGAGGACGGCCTCGTCCGTGGCATGTGTATGACCCTCACCCGTGTGCGGACGGGGACACGCCCATGCGGCGGCCCGCACCACCGCGGCCGCGGCCGGTTCGGTGATCTCCGGATAGCCGCCACCCGGCGGGAAATCCGGGGGCACCGCCGTCACGACGGCGAGCCGGTTCAGTGTCAACGTCCCCGTCTTGTCGAAGCAGACGGTGTCGACCCGGCCGATGGCCTCCAGCGCCCGGGGCGCCCGGACCAGTACCCCCAGTTTCGACAGCCGGCGGGCGGCGGCGAGCTGTGCCATGGTCGCCACCAGCGGTAGCCCTTCCGGAACGGCTGCCACGGCAATGGCCACCCCGTCGGCCACCGCCCGGCGCAGCGGTCCACGACGCACCAGCGACAAACCGGTGACCACCGCGCCGCCGGCCAGTGTGAGCGGCAGTACCCGGCCGGTGAGATCGCGCAGCCTGCCCTGGACCCCGGTGGCCGGTGCCACGCCGGACACCGTCGAGATCGCGCGATTCGCGACCGTGGCGGGGCCGGTGGCCACGACGATCGCGCGGGCCCGCCCGGCGACTATCGTGCTGCCCTGGAACAGCATGCTGGCGCGTTCCGCGGCGTGGCCGGCCACCGGTTCGACGTGTTTGAGCACCGGCACCGACTCGCCGGTCATCGACGACTCGTCGACCTCGAGATCCTCGGCGACCAGCAGCCGGGCATCGGCCGGGACCACCTCCGGCGCCCGCAGCTCCAGGACATCGCCGGGCCGCAGCCGGGTCGCGGAGATGACACTGAACCGGTCCGAGGTCCGCGCCGCTTCCAGCCGGTTCGCCGTGGCCGCCTTCGGAACGACGACCCGGCGGACAGCCTGTTCCTGTTCGGCGAACAGGGCTGCCGCGGCATCCTCCGCGCGCAGCCGCTGGATACCACTGACCAGCGCGTTGACGCTCATTACGCCCGCGACCAGCAGCGCGTCGACATTGCTGCCCAGGATCGCGGCGGCCGCGGCACCGATGGCGAGAACCGGGGTGAGCGGATCGCTCAGTTCCCGGCGTGCCGCACCGGCCAGCCGGCCCAGCAGCGCTGTGGGTACGCGCAGTCGTTCGCCCACCACGCTGTGCGACAGGGCGGAGGCCCTCCGGCGCCAACCCGGCGCGGGGTTCGGAATCGGCGCCCGCCGGCCACGGAGGACACGCGCGTACACGATCGCGGGATCGAGGGCGTGCCAGGCGGTGAGCGGGTGCGGCGGCGGGTCCGGTGACCGCACCACCCGCTGCGCGGCCAGCCCGCACAGGATCCAGGCGGTGGCGCCCGCGGCGTCGACCGGAGCGAGCCACCGCCCCAGCCCGAGCCGGCTCCGCCGGCCGGTTTCCCCGGTCACCACGAGCAGGCCCGCCAAGGTGCTGCCCGCCTTGGCCAGGCGCACCGCGGCGTCGATCGCCGGACGCGCGGCCACGACCGCCGCGAGCACCCGGACAGCGTCGGCGAGGTCGGCGCCGGTGACGAGGTCGGCGGTCCACGGTGCCGCTGCCGCGGGATCGTCGACGGCGACCCCGATATCGGCAAGCGCCAGGGCGGCCAGGGTATCCACCGCGTCGGCGTCCGGATGCAACGACGAGATCAGCAGCACCGGGCCACGGTCGGCGCGCAGTTCCCGGACGACGTCGAGCAGGCCGGTACCCGGGCGGTAGGCGGCAGTGACGGAGGCGCCGAGTTCCTCGGTGCCGGCCACATTGCGCAGCACCACCCGCGCACCGGTACGCCGAGCGGTCTCGATCAGCGGAACAGCGCAGGGGTCGAGCTCCCACCCGATCGTCACGGTGGCGACCACCGCGCCGTCGGCGAGCAGGTCGGCGCGGTCGGTCCCCGGCACCGTGGAATCCGGAGTTTCGTGCCACCGCAAGGTGGCGCTGTCGAAACCGGTCTCGTCGGCGGACGCGGGGATCGGCTCACCGTGCAGCAGGGCATCGGCGATCTCGAAGATCCGTCCCCGGCGCCACCCCGGCGCCGAAACCTCGACGTCGAGCACCGTCCGGGTCTCGCCACGCAGTGCCGCGCCGTCGATGACGACCACCCGGACCCGGTCGAGCCGGCGCAACACCCCCGGGTCCAGCACCAGTGAGCCCGCCTTGGCCAATCCCCGGCCGAGGACGAGTGCGTAGGCCTCCCGGCCCATCTGCGCCGCCTTCGGTATGCCGGCCAGCAGCGTATCGGCGATATCGTCGGCCGTACCGCCCCCGAGCAGGGTGCCCGCGGCCGCCACGAGCGACCCGTTGGCGGCTTGTTCGGCGTACTCCTCGACCGGACCGGCTGTCGCGGTGGCGACCGGATCCTCGGCCGGGCGGAGTTCGGATCCGGCCTGCTCCGCCGCGTAGATCGCCGCGGGAGCCGGGCCGCGCGGCCGGGTGGCGGCCGCGAGCCCGGGTTCGCGTTCACACCAGGCCTGCCGGCGGGCCAATGCCTCGGAGATCTGGGCGGTGCGCGCGACGAGATCCAGCAGCGGCGCGGCGGGCGCCAGACCGAGCCCGTGCGCGGTGGCGGAGAACATGGTCGTCAGCAGATCGGTGCCGGCCCGTCCGAGCTTGGACTCCAGTAGGGCGACGATCCGCGGCTGATGGTTGATCACCGCCGCGGCGGCCCGGGCGGCCCGCGGTGCCCGGGGGAACCGTCCCAGCCATCCGATCACCGAGGTACCGACCGCGAGAACATCGGCCACCGCGGCCACCACCGGAACGGCGACCGCCAAGGGGTCCCCGGGATCGGTTGCCGGCCTGCGGTATTGCGTCCCCGGCTCCGGCCCGGCACTCGGCGGGCCGGCCGCGGGGCGGATCATCCGGCGGATCTCGTCCGGATCGGCGGCCTCCGCCAGCTCGATCACCAATCGCCCGAGGATGTTCTCGACGTGCGCGGACACAACACCGGCCCCGGCGCCGACCAGCCGTTCGAGCTCCGCGGCGCCCTCGACGCCGTCCGTCCCCGGCAGGGCCCGGTCCAGATCGATGTGCAGTCTGCGTCCGGACGCCCACACCGGCGGGACACCCGCCTCGTCCGTGTCCCCGCGCGGTGGACCGCCGAGTACGACGCGGGCCCAGTCGCGAATCGGCCCGACCGCCGGGCCCACGAGCGCAGGCGCGACCAGCGCGGTAGCGGATCCGATACGGACGGTCGCCGCCATCGCCCCTGCCGCGAGCCGCGCGATCCCACCGAGATCGATACCCCGCATGCGCTCAGGCTTCCCGAGTGATCGGTCGATGCATTCGGGCGAGTGTAGGCGGGGGAAAGGGCAGTCCCGGAGGCGCGCGCCGCATGTTGCGGTATCGGGATCCAACTGTGCACACGCTGCGCCGAATGCCGATCAGCTCTGATTTGTTGCCTCCACTATCCAGGCCGCTATCTGGACGCGGGAGGTGAACCCCAGTTTGGTCAGAATGTGTTCGACATGCCCCTGAGCAGTGCGCGGCGAGACAACCAGTTCGGTGGCGATCTGCTTGTTATCGACCCCGCGGGCGACCAGAGCGGCGACCTCCCGTTCACGTCTGGTCAAAATGCTGGGAACCGTGCCGGCGATGGACTGCTCGCCCAGTGTCGCGGGCGGCGGTGAGTACGAGCAGGCCCGCCGCGAGTCCTGCCCCGTCCATCGCCGTACAGACCGCGACACCACCGCGGCACGCTCGACGAACAGCGTCACCGCATCGAAACGAGACAGGTCCTGCAACGACGGCTGACGATCCGGAGCCGGGGTTTTCAGCGGCATCACCCACACGGTCGCCTCTCCAGCGATCCTCAGCGGCTCACGACTGGTGATAATGGTCCGCACCCCTGGGCAGGAGAGCAGCAGCGTTTCGGTGAGCTCAGCAACGGCCGCCACGATCTGCTCACAGTTGTCCAGGACAAGCAGCGTTTCGCGCCGGCTCAGATAATGCACCAGGACCTCGAGCAAAGGCCTCGTTGGGAACGAGGCGCTACGCGACGGCGCGGCGGGCGTGGCCCCAGCGGCCGGACCATCCCTCGACACCACCGGGGCGGCAGGCAGCTCACCGGGTGCCGACGGCGTAATCCTGGCGGCGTGGGCGGCCGCGAACCCGTACCTCCGGTGATCGCCGGTCTACCGGGCCGGATACCGTCCAGGGGTGAGCAACCCGGACTCGTAGGCGAGGACGACGAGCTGTGCGCGATCCCGGGCGCCCAGCGCCGCCAGCAGACGGCTCACATAGGTGCGGGCCGTAGCCGGGCTCAGGTGCAGGCTCGCACCGATCTCGCTGTTGTTCTCCCCCCATACCGACGGGCGCGAGTACCTGCCGTTCCCGTTCGGTCAGCCCGGCGATGAGCTCGGGACGGGTCGCGCCGAGATCCCGGGCCACACGGTCGACGAGGGTGCGGGTGATCGACGGAGAGAGTAGCGAGTCACCGGCGGCAACGGTGCGTATCGCGGCGCGCAGTTCGGCGGGGCCGATGTCCTTGAGTAGATAGCCGACGGCGCCCGCCCGGATCGCCGCGACGATGTTGTCGTCCTCGCACCGCGGCCACTCCGTCCGTGCCCGTGGCCGCCTCGCCGACGATGTGGAGACCGGCTTCGCGCAACTCCCCGAGGACGAGCACAAGATCGCCTTCGGCGGTAATACCGACGGCTGGGCCGGCGAACTCGCCGAACTCGTCCAGTACCTCGATGCAGCCTGACCAGGAAACCACCGCCGAACGGGTCTTCGTCGCTCTCGCCGATCCGAGCAGGCGCTCAGTCCTTGCCACCCTCGCCGCGGCCGGTCCAGCCACCGCGACCGATCTCGCCGATCGACTGCCCATCACTCGACAGGCCATCGCCAAACACCTTGCTCTGCTTTCGGACGCGGGCCTGGTGATCGCGGAACCCGGGGAACGGCGGCGCGTCCGGTACCGACTCGATTCCGCACCCATGCAAGTGGCGCAGCAATTCCTGGCCGCGATGGCGCGGGACTGAGACGGCCCGCTCGACGCATTACGTAGACAGCTGGACAGCGGGGAGCATGCGTAGCGGAGTTCATTTCACCCACAGGTAGACGGCCGCCGCGAGCAGGTCGGCGACCTCCGGCCGGACCGCGGCGGCCGGGAGCGAGGCCCTCTGCGGCGCCGCCAGGGACGCGGCGAGCGCGCCGATGGCGGCGGCCGGCCCCCAGCCGATCATCAACATCCGGCCGACCGGCACGCCGATCAGGTGCGCCGAGTCCGGGTTACCGGCGGCTCTCCACGGGGCGCTGGGCAACGACGCGACCGGCGTCGACGAGTACCGCCGACGTGCCGATGTCGAGCGCGAGATGGGCGTTCCTCGCCGGCGGGCACCGCGAAGTCGATGCCGTGCAGCACTTCCGCGCTGCCGGAGCGGGCATGCAGCCCCTCGACGGAGCCGGGACGGTCGGCCGATATGGCGGTGATCGACGTCGACGGGTCACGAGCACACGACATATGTGCCGCGATCGTCGAGGGCGGCGGCGGTATGACCGAGGCGACGATAGTGGTCGGCGAAGTACGCTTCCGGCGTGCGCGGCGGCGAACCGTTACAGCGACGGCCGGTGATGCCGGCCCGCCGGGTGCGCTGCTCGCGGCGGGCTGCACCCGCGCCGACCTGCGTGCGGACAAGGGCTACGACTGAGGGTGCGTGGGATGAGTTCCATCGCGTGGTTGACCGGCTACCGGCGATTGACGATCCGCTACGAACGCCACGGCCATCTCTTCGCCGCATTTCTACAACTCGCAGCCGCGATCACCTGCTACAAGAAACTGCCCACATAAGACACCCTCTTACTCGTCTAGGCGGGTACCCCGAGCCCTTCGGCGAGGAGCGGCCAGGACCGGTAGAACGCGTCACGCCAGTAACCCCACGAGTGCGTGCCCGACGGCGCGTAGTCGAAGGTGGCCGGAATCCGGAGCTGAGCGAGCCGGTCCTGGAGGTTGCGGGTGCACCAACCGGTGGCGGCCTCGATGACGCCGCCGACCAGGAGCTGATTGGCCAGGCCCTGGGGGCCCGGCAGTGCGTAGTCGCCGTCGACGGTGTCCCACTGCCCGGGCAGTCCGTTGCCGGTCGACACGAACAGCCTCGTACCGCGCAGTGCCTCGGCGTTCACCACCGGATCGTTGGCGACCCAGGCCGGATCGTCGTCTTCGCCGTACATATTGCGGACATCGCCGCCACCGTAGAGTTCGACGACGAGTTTGGTGAACTGTCGCCCGACGGGGTCCGCGATCTGGGCGCAGCCGCTGTACCCGGCGACGCTCCGGTAGAAGCCGGGGGCGGCCTCGGCCATCTGCAGAATCGCGGTGGCGGTCATCGAGTTCGCGGCGATGGCATTGACCCCGTTGGTGCCCAGGGCTGCGTCGACCAGCGGCGGCAGCTCCTCGAGGAAGAAGGTGCGCCACTTGTTGCGGCCGAGCACCGGATCATCGCGCTTCCAATCGGTGTAGTAGGCGAACGCGCCACCGACCGGCATCACGACATTCACGTCCTTGGTGGCCAGGAAATCGCCGACATCGGTATTGACCCACCAGGTCGCCGCGTCGGTACCCCCGCCTGCCCCGTTCACGAGGTAGAGCACCGGCCGGGGTTGTGAGGCGTCCCGGGGGCGCTGCACCCGGACGGTGATGTTCTCGTCCATCGCCGCGGAGTGGACCAGCATGGTCAGGCTGCGGCCGTCGACTCTGCTCGCGACGATTCGCGAGCCGTTCGGCGAGACCGGTTCGGCGAGCAACTTCTTGGTGTCGACGATCGGATCGCCGCTGTCGGCGGAGCCGTTCCCGGCGCCGAATACCGTGACGGATGCGGCGAACATCACAGCGGCAAGAGCGACCAGCAGCGCGGGCCTCATACGTCGGCGTCTCATATCGAACCCCAGGTCTCGACTCACGACAGACGGTGCGTCGGCCGGGATTGGAAATCTACCCGATAACCCTGTGGGGCAACCATTCCCGGCCGGCAGATTCCGGGCCCGCGCGTCGCCGCCGCCGCCGCACTCTTCCTGGACCGAGCGCGGGCCGCCGACGCCCGACGGTCAGCCGTCGGTGAAGAGTTGATAGCCCGCTACGACCACGGCACCGCCGATCCTCATGTCGACTACTCCCTCACCGCCGCCGGAACCCGGCTCGTGGCCACGATCCATACGCTGTGTGATTGGCCGCGTACCCACCTCGACCGGCTGCTCGAGGCACCCGCCCATCGAGCAGAACCTTCCGCATGATCCCGGCCGTCCGAAGCCGCCCGGGCGCACGCGGATGCCGGGCCGCTCGGTCACACGGGTATCGACAGCGAGGACGACCGGTGGTACTCCGGCTGCTCGCCTCGCGGAACCCGTCCGGCGGTGAGCGGCGATACATGAGGCGTATCACAGGCTTCGGACACCGATGTCCCGGACGCGGCCTGAGCGAATCCGCTGCCGCAGCGGCGGTCGAACGGTCCCGCGTACCCGCGATGCTCCTGGACACCTCGCCTCCACGCCGGATTCTGAGTTCCCGGATCGGACAGCTGGTGCCATAGGGCCGGGTACCGAGCGCACGACCGCGACAACTCACCTCTTTCGGGCGCACGTTGCGCGATAGCCGGATAACAGTTCGGTTGCGCACCCCGGGGCGCGGATCCACGAGCTCACGACCACCAGTGGGCGAAAGGCATCATGGCTTCCGATTCACCGTCAGGAAGCGTGACCGTGCCATTCCGTATGTCCGAAACACAACAAGGAGGAGTCTCCGTGACAGAAGCGCGTGACACGCTGCCGGGTCCTTCTGCCGTGACGCACACCGCGATGGAGCCGGCCCGGTGAAGATCGGGGTTCCCCGCGAGCTCAAAACGCACGAATACCGTGTCGCGATCACGCCCGCGGGCGCACACGAACTCGTTCGCCGTGGCCATACCGTCGTGATCGAAGCGGGTGCGGGCATCGGTTCCTCGTTCTCCGACGACGATTTCACGGCCGTCGGCGCCGAGATCGCGAGCACCGCCGAGGAGGTATGGCGAACCGCCGATCTGCTCCTCAAGGTGAAAGAACCCGTGACGGAGGAATATTCGCTACTGCGCGCGAATCAGGTGCTGTTCACCTTCCTGCATCTGGCGGCCTCGAAATCCTGCACCGACGCGCTGCTGGCCTCCGGCACCACGGCGATCGCCTACGAGACCGTGACCGCGGGGACGTCCCTGCCGCTGCTGGCGCCGATGAGCGAGGTGGCCGGCCGGTTGTCGGCGCAGGCCGGGGCCTACCACCTGCTGAAACCGACCGGTGGCCGCGGGGTCCTGATGGGCGGGGTCCCGGGGGTCCGGCCCGCCGAAGTCGTGGTGATCGGCGCCGGGGTCGCCGGAAGCAACGCGATCGCGGTGGCATCCGGGATGCGCGCGGATGTGACCGTTCTCGACCTCTCCCTGGATCGGCTCCGGGATATCGACGCGCGCTATGGCGGACAGGTCGAGACGGTCACCTCCAATGCCTACGCGATCGAGCAGGCTCTCCTGCGTGCCGATCTCGTCATCGGAGCGGTCCTGGTACCCGGCGCGAAGGCTCCCACGCTCGTGCCGAACAGCCTGGTGGCGCGCATGAAACCCGGATCGGTCCTGGTCGACGTCGCCATCGACCAGGGTGGCTGCTTCGAGGACTCCCGGCCGACCACGCACGCCGAGCCGACCTACCGGGTACACAACTCGTTGTTCTACTGCGTGGCGAATATGCCCGGCGCCGTTCCGAACACGTCGACGAACGCTCTGACGAACGCCACCCTGCCCTACGTCGTCGCCCTGGCCGACAAGGGCTGGCAGCGCGCGGTTGCCGACGATGCCGGGCTCTCCTCGGGGCTGAGCACGGATCGCGGGCGCCTGTTCTCCGAAGAAGTGGCCGCCGCGCACGGTTACGAGTTCGTCGCGCTCTGAGCCGGCTGCCCCGGCCTCGGCCAATGGCTGCCCGAGACGGCCGCGCCGCGCGTCGGCGGGTTTCAGCTGCCCGGCCGCCCCGGCGGAAGCGGTCGCCTCCGCCGGCCAGGACGGGCCGGACACCCGTTACGCCTCGTTCTCACCGCGCAGACACCGTGGCCCCGAGTCCGCGCCGGCGTAGCACAGCCGTCGCGCGGACAGGCCGCCCGTTCACCTGTCGCACCGACGCCCCGCCGGTGCGGCGGCCCCGGCGAAGTGGGGCCGATTGGACTCTACTGGCCGGTACCGCGCGGCCCTATGCTTCAGAAGTGGCCGTTCTCGGCGTCGTCAAGCGACTGCTGGTAGGGCCCGCGTTACGTACCGAACGCGAGCGGGGGCAACTGCTGCCCAAGTGGGTGGCCCTGCCGGTGTTCTGCTCCGATCCGATCTCCTCGGTGGCCTACGCCACCGAGCAGATCCTGCTGATAGTAGGTCTCGGCGGCGTCACCTACCTGGGGCTGGCCGCACCTGTTTCAGTGGCAGTGGGGGTACTGCTGGCTGTGGTCGTGCTCTCCTACCGGCAGACGTGCCACGCCTATCCCGGGGGCGGCGGGGCATTCGTGGTCAGCATGGACAACCTCGGAGAAAAGGCCGCGCTGACCGCTGCCGCCGCCCTGCTGGTCGACTACGTGATGACCGTGACCGTGTCCGTGGTGGCCGGGGTTCTCGCCATCACCTCACGATTTCCGGCTCTGCAGCCGTATGCCGTCGAACTCGCGGCCGGCGGTGTGCTCGTCCTGGCCGTGGGCAACCTCCGCGGGGTGAAGGAGAGCGGGAAGGCGTTCGCCGCGCCCACCTACGCATTCATCGCGCTGGTTTTCCTGCTGCTCGCCACCGCGGCCGTCCGGGATGTTCTCGGCCTCGGCATCCCGCTCGCGTCAGGGGCCGGTGAGCAACTGGTCGCACATGAAGCGACCGGCGGATACCTGACCCTGTTGTTGGCGCTGCGGGCATTCGCGTCGGGCTGCACCGCGCTCACCGGTGTCGAAGCGATCAGCAACGGCGTCCCCTCGTTCCGCCCGCCCCGAGCCCGCAACGCGGCCACCACCTTGACGATCATGGGTGTGCTGGCGATCGCCATGTTCACCGGACTCACCGTTCTGGCAGCGAAAATGCACGCCCGGGCCTATCCCGACGGTTTCCCGTCGGTGATCAGCCAGCTCGGTGCCGGAATCTGGGGATCGAATTCGATAGCGTTCCTGTTCTTCCAGCTCTCGACCGCGGCGATACTCATCCTGGCCGCCAATACCGCATTCAACGGGTTCCCCGTGCTGGCCTCGATCCTGGCGCGGAACCGCTACCTGCCACGGCAGCTGTACCACCGCGGTGACCGGCTCGTCTATTCCAACGGCGTGCTGCTGCTCGCGGGCTTCGCGGTCGTGTTGATCATCGGTTTCGACGCCAATATCGACAAGCTGATCCAGCTCTACATCGTCGGGGTGTTCACCTCGTTCACGCTGAGCCAGACCGGTATGGTCCGCCACTGGCAACGCCTTCTCGCACAGACCTCCGAGCCGGTGACCCGCACCCGCATGCGCCGGTCCCAACTGATCAACCTCACCGGCGCGGTGACCACCGGACTCGTCCTGAGCATCGTCATCCGCTACAAGTTCGTCGGCGGCGCCTACCTCGCCATCATCGCCATGGTGGTGCTGTACGCGATGATGAAGGCGATCAACGTCCACTACCGCCGGGTCGGGGAGACGATGTCGGTGCCCGAGCACGCCGAACTCGTCCAGCCCAGCCGCAACCATGCCATCGTGCTGGTCTCCCAGGTCAACCAACCCACCGTATTCGCCCTCGGCTACGCCGAGCTCATCCGTCCCGACCGGATCACCGCGCTGTCGGTCGCCATCGACGAACCCGAAGCCCGTCGGCTCCGCGACACATGGGAGCGGCAGCATTTCGACATCCCGTTGACGATCGTGGAGTCGCCCTACCGGGAGATCACCCGACCGATCCTCGGCTATATCCGCCGACTGCGCCGCGGTTATCCGCGCGATGTCGTGACCGTGGTGATCCCCGAGCACGTCGCCGGACACTGGTGGGAACAACTCCTGCACAACCAGAGCGCGCTGCGACTGAAGACCCGGCTGCATTTCGAACCCGGGGTCGTCGTCGCCAGCGTGCCCTACCGGCTACGGCCGTCCCTCGGCGCGGGCCCGGTGCCCCGCGCCCGGACGCACCGGATACCCGGGCAGTAGGGCGGGATACGAGCCGCAGCCGTACCGGTACCAGTCATGTTCCCGCGCCCCGGTCCGCTACCGGCGATGGTCCGATCGGCGCCGCCGGCCGTCCCGGCCGGTCTACTCCGCAACGCCACCCTGCACCTCTATGCCACCGATCTCGGAACCGGCGGCACACGACGGGCCGGCGAGGCCGGACCGACAGCGCGTCGGCCCGGCTCTCTTCGCAGTACAGCGGAACTCGGTCCCCGAACCGCCCCCGCGCTCATCGCGGCGCAGCGCCACGGACGATTTCGACGGACGCGGCTCAGGAGATCTTGCGGCGGTAGGTGTTCATGGCGAAGAGATAGGCGACGATCAGGATGCCGACGCACCAGCCGAGGGCGATCCAGATGTCCTTGCCGACCGGCTGCTCGGAGAACAGGGCGCGGATGGCGTCGATGATGGAGGTCACCGGCTGATTCTCGGCAAAAACACGAAGCGGGCCCGGCATGGTGTCGGTGGGCACGAACGCCGAGCTGATGAACGGCAGGAAGATCAGCGGATAGGAGAACGCGCTCGCGCCGTCCGGGGTCTTCGCGGACAGGCCGGGGATGACCGCGATCCAGGTCAGCGCCAGAGTGAACAGGACCAGTATCCCGGCCACCGAGAGCCACGACAGCACTCCGGCGCCGGAGCGGAAACCCATGAGCAGGGCGACGAGCACGACGACCACGACAGAGATCACGTTGGCGACCAGCGAGGTCAGTACATGCGCCCACAGCACCGACGACCGCGCGATCGGCATCGACTGGAATCGCTCGAAGATGCCACTCTTCATATCGAGAAACAGCCGGAACGCCGTGTAGGAGATACCCGATGCGATCGTGATGAGCAGGATGCCGGGTAGCAGATATCGGACATACGAATCCGATCCCGAGTCGATCGCGCCGCCGAAGACATAGACGAACAGCAGCATGAACGCGATCGGAATGATCGTGGTCGTGATGACGGTGTCCACGCTACGCGTGATATGCCGCAGGGATCGTCCCAGCAACAGGGTGGTGTCGGCGAAGAAATGCGTGGTCATCGTCGTTCCTTATCTCGTCCGAACCGCGCCGCGGTCATTGCCGGAAGTACCCTTGTCGTCATCGTCTCCGACGAGAGCGAAGAAGATGTCCTCGAGGCTCGGCTGCTTCTCGACATATTCGACTTCGGCAGGTGGAAGTAGCTGTTTGAGCTCGGCCAGGGTCCCGTTGACGATGATCCGGCCCCGGTGCAGGATTGCGATCCGGTCGGCGAGTTGTTCGGCCTCGTCCAGGTATTGCGTGGTGAGCAGCACCGTCGTGCCGTGCTCGGCGAGTTCTTTCACCGCGTCCCACACCTCGATGCGCGCCTGCGGGTCGAGCCCGGTCGTGGGCTCGTCGAGGAAGATCACCGGCGGGTTCCCGATGAGGCTCATGGCGATATCGAGGCGACGGCGCATTCCACCGGAATACGTAGAGACCTTCCGCGTGGCCGCGTCGGTCAGTGAGAAGCGCTCGAGCAGGTCGTCGGCGACGGTGTCCGCGTTCTTCAGGTGCCGCAATTTGGCGATCAGCACGAGATTCTCCCGCCCGCTGAGAATTTCGTCGACAGCGGCGAACTGTCCGGTGAGGCTGATGGACTCCCGCACGTGGCCCGGTTGCGTGGCGACGTCGAAGCCGTTGACGCCGGCCGTTCCCGCGTCGGCCGCGAGCAGGGTGGACAGGATCCGCACGATCGTGGTCTTGCCGGCGCCGTTCGAGCCGAGCAGCGCGAAGATACTGCCCCGTTCGACGTCGAAGTCCACGCCGCGCAGCACCTCCGCCTTGTTGTAGGACTTCTCCAGACCCTGCACGCGGATCGCCGGAACTTGCTGTGTCGTCATCGAAAGGCCCTACTTTCCTTCTGTGGCGGCGCGCTCGATGGCGCTGTTCAGCCGAGCCCGTTCCCGATTGAGCCAGGATTCCTCTTGGTAGTTGCGCGCGAAGGTCTCGATGAACCCCACCGGGTCGCCTCCGACGACCTCGCGGATGGGGATTTCATCGGCCGCGCTCTGCTCGAACAGATCGATGAGGTCGTCGAACATCGCAACGCCGCCGCCGCCCGTTCCGCCGTACATCAGGTACCGCTCGAAAGCCTCGACCGCGGTGCGATAATTCGGGGGTAGCTGCTTGGATCGCGTTTTGTACTGCCGCCACCGCTTCTTGTCGCCCAGGTCGCCGATCACCTTCGAGGCGAGATCCGATACGTCCATGGCTATTTGCCTCCCTTTACACGGAGCTGTTCGATACGTTCAGCGAGGAAGCTCCAGGTCCTCCAGAACTCGTCGAGATATTCCTGTCCTGCGGCGTTGAGGGAATACACCTTGCGCGGGGGTCCCTTCTCCGAGGGAACCTTTTCCACGTCCACGAATCCGCGCTTCTCGATCCTGACCAGCAGGGCGTAGACGGTGCCCTCGGCGATATCGGAGAAACCCTGCTCCCGCAGCCATGCGGTGATCTCGTAGCCGTACGCGGGACGACCGAGCAGAATCGCCAGCACAATGCCCTCCAGCGTTCCCTTGAGCATTTCGGTCTCCTGTTTGCCCATGAACACTCCTCAGCTACTCGGTGACACTGACTACTGCTAGATAGTAACACTGAGTAGTAGTTCCGCAAGCCCCTCGGCCGGCCCACGCGGCCGGCGGCCGAACCGGCCGAGAGGCGGGCATGTCCACACCCGTCGGCGCCACCCGGGCGATCGACTCCGGCACGACAACAGGCTGATCATAAGTAGACGTATACGTACAAGCCCGACGCTGAATATACGTATAGTTGCACGTATATGCAAGCAGCAGGTGATAAAGCAATTCGAGCCTCGCCCGCGGCATGTCGCGCCACCGCCCGGCTCTTCGTCACTGTGCCCGGACACCTGGTCGCACACGCCGACCATGGCCCGACGAGCGAGGGCACCGCGGTAGATGTCAGCAGTTGCGACCAGGACTGCGCGCACGGATTCGCACACCCTCGATGGCCTGCGCACACCGAGAACGGGGGCGTGGACACCCTGGCCGGATCACCAGGTGCGGTGCTGTCCGGCCAGGGGCGTCTACGCTGCCCCGCTCGTCGCCGCGTAGACCAGCAACGTCATCATCGGCGCGATGAATCCCAGCACACCGCCTATGAGGGCGTCCTTCCGATTGGTCGCGATACCACGATCGACGCGGTCCCAGCCGATGAAACCCGCTATCACAGCGGCCAACCCGGCCGGTGCCGTGAGAATCTCGCTCGCGAAAGGAACGAAGGCGACCGCGACCGCGAAGATACCGAGCAGCAGTGCGGCCGATCCGGCACCGTTACGGGCAGGCGGGGAGTCGTCCGGGTCCGGTGCCATATCCGCGAGCCTGGACTTCACGCGGCCGGCCACCGCGCTGGTCGCCGGCGCGGCCGTCGACCGGGGCCCGGCCCCGCGCGACCTCTCGCATCTGCAACCCGACTTCGTCCCCGCCCCCGGTCCCGATACCGCCCTGCCGGGACACGACTTCGGCGCGACACTCACCCCGCCGGCCGCGCACTACACCCGCGGCACCCGGGCCGAGGTGGAATTCGCCTCCGCCCACCCGAAACACAACCCCCGCCGCAACGGCACCTTCCTCGAGGTGCAGCGGCTGGTGGACGGGAGGTGGGTGCGGGTCGCGAACGAGGGCGAATGGGCCGTGCGCTTCCACTGGAGCACACGCGGCCCGGGGACCTCGGTGGCATCCTTCACCTGGGATATCCCCGCCGATGCCGCACCGGGATGTCATCGTTTCGTGCACTTCGCCGATCGGCTCACGCCCGGCGGCCGCCTGGAGCCGATCGTGGGGACCAGTACCGAATTCGACATCGCCTGATACCGCTCGACCGCCGCGGCACGCGATCGAGCGACCCGTTCAGGGCAGGATGGAATCGATGTAGCCGCCGTCCACACGGACCGCGCCCCCGGTCGTGGCGGAGGCCTGATCCGAGGCGAGGTAGACGACCATATTGCCGATCTCGGCGGGTTCGATCAGTCGCTGGATCAGCGAATGTGGGCGATGCTCCTGCATGAAGCGGTGCTGGGCCTCCTCCCAGGGCAGCTCGGAGCCGACCAGGTCGCGGACGAAATCCTCGACGCCGGGTGTATGGGTCGGACCCGCCATCACGGAATTGACGGTGACCCCGGTACCCGCCGCGGCTTTCGCATATCCGCGGGTGACGGCGAGCAGCGCGGTTTTCGTGGTGCCGTAGTGCACCATTTCGAGCGGGGTCACCACCGCCGAATCGCTGGCGATGTTCATGACGCGACCGAAACCCTGCTGCATCATGCCGGGCAGATACATCCGGATGAGCCGGATGGCGGACAGTACATTCACCTCGAAGTAGCGCCGCCAGTCGTCGTCGTCGATCTCGAGTACCGGTTTCGCCTCGAAGATTCCGAGATTGTTGACGAGGATGTCCACCTCGGGGACCTTCTCCCGCAGTATTCCGGCCCCCACCGCGGAGGACAGGTCGGCGGCGACAGCACGCACCGAGGCCCCGGGCACCTCCTCCAGAATGCGGGTGCGGGCCGCTTCGGTTTTATCCGGCCCGCGCCCGTTCACGATCACCGACGCACCGGCCCGCGCCAGTGCGGTGGCGATGGCCAGGCCGATGCCCTGGCTGGAACCCGTGACCAGTGCGTGCCGTCCGGACAGGTCGATATTCATCCCCTCATCGTGCCGCAAACCGCGCACCGCCCGGGCGTGCCACACGGTCTTTCCTTACCCAGGGGCGCCCATAATCCGCCATTGACAAATGGCACATTCGTCAATGATTCTGAACGCATGACTAGGTCGACGAGGACCTCACGCTCCGATGTGCCGTGGACGCCCTCCCTGCGTTCACGGCTCGCCGCCACCGCGGCGGAATACGGTCTGCGCCCGATCAACTGCGCGGTGCCGCTGAACCCACCGGGCGTACTGTTCGCCCGCACACTCATCGCGACGATCATGGAACTGGCCGGGCCGCCCCTGCGCGGAACAGCTGTCCAGGAGGTCCGGGCCGCCGGTGTCCGCGGCGAATGGGTGCGCGCCCCCGGCGTCCGGGCCGGTGGCCGGGCCGTCTACTACGTGCACGGCAGCGGATATGTGCTCTGCTCGGCCCGGACCCATCGCGGCCTGGCCTCCCGGCTGTCCCGCGACACCGGACTGCCCGTATTCGTCGTGGACTACCGGCTCGCCCCCGAACATCGCTTCCCGGCCGCCGCCGACGATATCGCCGCCGGTTTCGAGTGGCTGCTCGGACAAGGCTTCGCCGCGGACGACCTGGTGATCGCCGCCGACTCCGCAGGCGGGCACCTCACCCTCGACCTCCTCCTGGAGAACGCCGCCCGGGGTGCGGCACAGCCGGCCGCCGTCGCCCTGTTCTCCCCCCTGATCGATCTCACCTTCGCCCTGGCGACCGCCCAGGAGCGACGGCGGCGCGATCCGGTGATCTCGGCCCGGGCCGCCCGCCGGCTCCCCCGGGTCTACACCAGCGGGCACCCCGACGACACCCCGCGGCTGCGGCTCACCGTCGCGGCCGGTACCGCGCTGCCGCCGATGCTGGTCCAGGCCGGCGGCGCCGAGATGCTCAGCGCCGACGCCCGGCACCTGCACACGATGGTGCGGACCGCGGGCGGTGACTGCACGCTCGAGATCTGGCCGGGCCAGGTGCATGTGTTCCAGGCACTGCCGCGCCTGGCTCCCGAGGCCGACGCCGCCCTGGGCCGGGCCGCCGAATTCCTGTGCGCGGCATTCACGGTCGGCACCCCACGGAAAGTGAGCTGAGATGCCAGCCCTGCGCAACCTCCTGCCGTTCGGCGGATCGGGCCGCACTCACGGCGCCCGCGCGGTGGTCACCGGCGCCGGGAGCGGAATCGGCCGCGCCCTTGCCCGCGAACTGGCCGCCCGGGGCGGACAGATCGTCTGCGCCGATATCGACGAGAGCCGCGCCGCGGAAACGGTGGCCCTCATCGAACGCGAACACCCCGGCGCCGCCCACGCGTTCCGCTGCGATGTCGCCCGCCGGGAGGACGTGGAAATCCTTGCCCGGTTCGCCGACTCGGTATTCGACGGTCCGGTCTCGCTGGTGGTCAATAACGCCGGTGTCGGAATCGGGGGGAAACCGGTCGGCGAGATCGGATTCGGCGACTGGGAGTGGGCGCTCGGTATCAACCTGTGGGGCGTGGTGCACGGATGCGAGATCTTCGCACCCCGGCTGCGGGCCACCGGCCGCGGCGGCATCATCAATGTGGCCTCGGCCGCCGGTTTCGCGGCCGCGCCCTCGATGGCGGTCTACAACACGTCCAAGGCCGGCGTGCTCGCCCTGTCGGAGACGATGGCCGCGGAGTTCAGCGGCACGGATATCGCGGTCACCGTACTCTGCCCCACCTTCGTCCGGACCGATGTCGCCCGGGACGGGCGCATCACCTCGGGTTCGCGCGCTCTCGCCGACACCCTCATGCGCTGGACCGGCTTCTCCCCCGAGCGCGTCGCCCGCATCACCCTCGACGCGCACGACCGCGGCCGGCTGCATGTCCTCCCCCAGCCCGACGCCCAGCTGATCTGGCTGCTCAAACGCGCTTTTCCCGGACCGTACACCACCGTGGCGGGCCTGCTCGAGCGGCTGCTGCCGCAGGACGCGCCCACCACGCCGACCACCACCCAGAGAACAGGAGTCTGATATGGCGACCATGGACTTCCAGGACATGCTCGGCAAGATCAAGGAGCGCCAGTGGGCACTGGCCGATATCGATTGGGGCGCGCCGGGCGCCGAGACGATCACCCCCGAACAGCACGCGCGCCTGAAACCGTTCATGTCGGACCTGATGTGGATCGAGAACGTGGGGGCACGCGGATTCGCCGCCATGGCCAAGAAGGCCCCCGATGAGACCTTGCGGGAGATCTACCGTTATTTCCACGCCGAGGAGCAGAAGCACGCCAATGCCGAACTGGCGTTGATGCGGCGCTGGGGCATGCTCGAGGGTGACGAGATCCCGCAGCCGAATATCAATGTCAAACTGGTGATCGACTTCCTGGACAAATACGCCGACGACATGTCGCTGTCGTTCCTGGGGACCGTGATCCCGATGCTCGAGGTGGCGCTGGACGGCGCACTCGTCAAATTCATCATGGACGAGATCGAGGACCCGGTGTGCCAGGAGGCGTTCCGGCGGATCAATGCCGACGAATCCCGGCATCTGGCAGTCGATTTCGCGGTGATGGATGTGCTGGGCCACGCCGAGATGCGCACACTGCTCATCGAACTGGTCGGCGGCTGGGTGAAACCGACCTTCCTGATCGGCGTATTGAGTTATATGCCGCTGCTGAACAAGATGCGCGACAACATCGTCGCGATGGGAGTGGATGAGAAGAAGCTGTACTCGGCGCTCGAGCGCTACCGGAAGGTGGGCGAGCGCAGCGAGTTCGCGCGCCGGCTGCCGATGTACCAGATCGTGAAGAGGCACGGTGACTGGGTCGTCGACCGGCGGCACCCGTATCACCTGCTCGCGGACACCCTGGTGAAGGTCACCGGGGCCATTCCGCGACGGCTGCTGCGTAAGGACCCGAGCTGGTCGAAGGAAATCACCTACACCCCCGCCGCGTGACGAGGACAAACCATGACCACGACCAGCACAGCTCCGCTCGATGTCGCCGTGATCGGGGCGGGATTCGCCGGAATCGGCGCGGCCATCCGGCTCCGGGATCGCGGTATCACGAATTTCGCGGTGTTCGAACGCGGTGACGCCATCGGCGGAACCTGGCGGGACAACACCTACCCCGGCGCGGCCTGCGATATTCCCTCCCGGCTCTACTCCTACAGTTTCGCGCCCAATCCGGACTGGTCGCACACCTATTCCGGAAGCGGTGAGATCCTGGGCTATATCGACGCGATGGTGGCGAAATCCGGTATCGCGCCGCATATCCGGTTGCGGCACAACGTCACCGGAATGGAATTCGACGAGTCCACCGGGACCTGGGAGATCTCGATCGAGGGCTCCGGGGAAGTCCGCGCCCGCGCGGTGGTGCTGGCGTCCGGACCGCTGACCGAACCGGGCTACCCCGATATCCCGGGTATCGACTCCTTCGCCGGCCATACGATCCACAGTGCCCGCTGGGACCACAACTACGATTTCGCCGGGAAACGGGTCGCGGTCATCGGCACCGGAGCCAGTGCGGTGCAGATCATTCCGGAACTGGTGGAGCGGGCCGGTTCGGTGAAGGTTTTCCAGCGCACCCCCGGCTGGGTCCTGCCCCGGGTGAACCGGCGCACCGGCGCCCTCGCCAAAGAGCTCTACCGGCACGTTCCCGGCGCGCAGACCCTCGCGCGGCAGGCGTGGTTCTACGGGCACGAATCGGTGGCGCTCGGCGTCGTCTGGAACACCCCGCTGACCCGGGTGGTCGAACTGGCCGGCCGGGCGCAATTGCGGCGGCAGGTCGCCGACCCGTGGCTGCGCCGGCAGCTCACACCCGATTTCCGGGCGGGCTGCAAACGACTGCTCATGACCGACGACTACTACCCGGCGCTGCAACGGGAGAACTGCAAACTGATCACCTGGCCGATCGCCCGGATCGCGCCGGACGGTATCCGCACCGCCGAGGGGATCGAGCATCGCGCCGACTGCATCGTGTTCGCCACCGGATTCGAGGTCTCCAGAACGGGGACGCCGATCCCGATCACCGGTCGCGACGGCCGGGTGCTCGCCGACGAATGGCGGCGCGGCGCGTTCGCGTACCGCAGTGTCGCGGTCTCGGGATATCCGAACCTGTTCCTGACCTTCGGGCCCAATTCCGGCCCGGGACACAACTCGGCCCTGGTGTACATGGAAGCGCAGATCGACTACCTGGTACAGGCGATCGGCCTGATCCTCGACCGTGATCTCCGGATGCTCGAGGTGCGCCCCGAGCGCCAAGAGCGTTATAACGCGGCGATCCAACGCAGGCTCGGTGCGACCACCTGGAACTCGGGCTGCCGCAGCTGGTACCTGACCGAGGACGGGTTCAACGCGACCATGTACCCGGGGTTCGCCACCCAGTACCGCAACCAGTTGCGCGAGGTCGATCTCGACGACTACACGGTGGTGGCGGCCGAGCCGCGGAGCGCGCCGACGGTGGCATCGGTCTCATAGCCGGCGGCTAGACTCGGATTCCCGAGCCGGAGTCACCGGCGCAGGCGGGCGAGGGAGGTGCGGATTCATGGCGCGATACCGGATCGACGATCTCGCCCGCGCCGCGGGCACCACCTCCCGCAATGTCCGCGCCTATCAGGAACGCGGACTGCTGCCGCCCCCGGCCGACCGCGACGGCCGGGCCAGTATCTACGACGATTCCCATCTCGAGCGGCTCCGCCTCATCGACGCGCTGCTGCAGCGCGGTTTCACCACCGCGCATATCGCCGATTTCATCACCAGCTGGGAAACCGGTAAGGACCTCACCGAGGTGCTGGGTCTGCAGCACGCCGTCACCGCGAACTGGTCGGAGGAGGAGACCTTCGAGGTCCCCCGGGAGCTGCTCGCCACCATCCTCGGCGAGCAGACCGACGAACTGGTGGCGCAGCTGGGCCGGATGGGTCTGGTCCGGGTGGACGGCGAGACGGTGGTGATCACCGATACCCAGCTGCTCACCTCATTCACCGAACTCCACGAGTACGGGGTGGAGCTGGGCACGCTGATCTCGGTGTACGCCGAGGTCGCGACGCGGATCGACGATATCAGCGAGTTGCTCATCAACGCGGCGAAGAAACATATCGTCGACGAGCACGGGCCCGGCTGGCTACCGGATTCCAACGACGAGATCGCCGC
The DNA here is from genome assembly GCF_046764065.1 of Nocardia sp. NPDC002869. Lineage (NCBI taxonomy): Bacteria > Bacillati > Actinomycetota > Actinomycetes > Mycobacteriales > Nocardiaceae > Nocardia > Nocardia sp. NPDC002869. The sequence goes on along the minus strand of NZ_JBKOOL010000007.1, from coordinate 31,334 downwards.
CACCACCCGCATGCTCAATACGATGCGCGAACTCGGTGTCGCCGCGGTGCACACCAGTCTGGCCCGGTCGCTCGACACCACCCTGCGCCGCGAACTCGGCGACTATCTCGCCACGGCGGCCGAACGAGAACGGGAACGGAATATGGGCCGCGCCCAGCGCGACCGCTGAGCATTACGGCACTTCTCAGGCCAGATGGCACAATGTTTTGCCGGTCGTCGCGCCCGACAGCATCGCCACCAGGGCGGCCGCCGCCTGCTCGATCCCCTCGAACACCGATTCCCGGTGGACCAGTCGTCCGGCCGCGAGATGCGCACCGACCTCGGCGCGCATCGGCGCCTCGAGGTGGTTGAAGGATCCGGCCCGGAAACCCCGCATGCGCAGACCTCTCGCCACCATGGTGAACAGGTTCGGCGGCCCGGCCGGGGCGGCGCCGTCGTCACCGGACACCGCACCGCACAACGCGATCCGGCCCTGTGGGCACAGGGCGTCCAGCGCCGCGGTCAGATGGTCACCACCGGCATTGTCGAAATACGCGTCGATTCCGCTGGGCGCGAGCGCGGCCAGCGATTCCGCCAGGGCGGGTTCGCGGTAGTCGAAGGCCGCGATGCCGAGTTCGTCACGCAGGTAGGCGACTTTATCCGGGCTGCCCGCCGACCCGAGCACCGTGGCGCCGCGCAATACGGCGAGTTGGGCGGCGAGCGAGCCGACCGCACCGGCGGCCGACGACACCCACAGCGTGTCCGCCGCGGTCAGCTCGAGGATCTCGATCAGCCCCACATACGCGGTGAGTCCGGCGCTGCCCAGCGGCCCGAGGAACCATTGCGGCGGCAGGCCCCGGCTTCGATCCGGGTGGGCGCGCCGTAGCCGCCGATGGTCTGCGCCCCGGCACCCACCAGCGCGTATTCACGGTAGCCGAGGGTGTGGGAGACCAGATCGCCCACGGCGTAGTCCGGATGACGGGTCTCGGCGACCATGCCGAGCGCGAGACCGCTGAGACCTTCACCCGGCCGCAGCGGCGGCAGGTACCCATCGGGTGTGGTCTCCGCCGGCCGGATGCGGATGGACGGATCGATCGACAGCCAGGTGTTGCGCACCAGTATCTCGCCCGCACCGGGTTCGGGAACGGGTTCCTCGATCAGGTCGAGATCGGTGACGCTCAGCTTTCCGGCCGGGCGCCGGGACAGGCAGAGCCGGCGATTCATCGGTGATCCTCCTTGTCGGACGGGCCCGCACCGCTCAGCGTGCGAAGGCGACCTCGGGTGTCCGGGCGATGAGCAGGCGGCGATCGCGGCGCTACCGGGCGTGGTGCAGGTGTGCGTCGTGCCCGTCCCCGACGATCTCCTCGGCGAACGCGCGGCGGCCCTGGTCGTCACCGATACCGCTGAGCTGACTCTGCCGACGGTCACCGCGCAGCTCGCCGCCGCGGATTTCCCCAAATTCAAATGGACCGAATACCTGTTCACCGTCGCCGACCTCCCGCAGAATCGGGTCGGGAAATTATCCCGGCCGGGGACGCGGTCCGACTCGCCGCAGCCGACTCGAGTTCATATCGGGTGGGGTAGAGTTGAAGCATCCACATCGTCGAATCCTGGGGGCACTTCACTCATGACCGTTGATACCGGAACTCGGCGGGAGAGCCCGCGTTCCAAGCGCGGCAGCATCCTGACCGCGGCCATCGAGCAATTCGGACGAATCGGTTACGAGCATACGAAATGGGCCTCCATCGCCGACGAAGTCGGAATCGGCCAGACGGCGCTGTACCACTATTTCGAATCGAAAGCGCACTGCCTGCTGACCATCATGCGGCTGGAATTGGCCGATTCCGCGGATCGTTTCGTCGCGGCCATCGAGGGTGAGGAAAATCCGGAAATGGCATTGCGCGCGGCGGTGGCCGCGGCATTGCGCGCCGAGCCCATCGACGCGTTGCAGCGACGCATCCTGCAGAACCATATGGATCTGCTCGCCGCCCCCCGGCAGTCCGAGAAAGAGGAAGCCGAACGGCTCCGCTCACGCGAACTGGTCCAGGAGATCGAACAGAACTGGACCGACCTGATCGCCCGCGGTGTTGAGACCGGCGATTTCGCCGGTGACGATCCGCGGATACTGGGCCGGCTCGTACTCGCCGCGGTGATCAGCGTCTGGCGCTGGTACCGCCCGGACGGCGCGCTCACCCTCGCCGCGATCACCGAAACGGTCACCGAGACCGCGGTGCGCATGGTGCGCGCGTAATCACCCTCCGCCGGGGGTGCGCACTGTCGTGCGCCCTACGAAACTGAACAGAATTCAGTTAGGATGCGGTCATGTACAACCTCATGGTTCTGGCGGCACGCCCGAGCGATTGGACCCACGACCAGTTCATCGAGTGGTGGCGCGGCGAACACCGCCGCGGGTCACCTACCCCCTGCCCGGCCTGCTGCGCTGGCAGCACACCGAACTGCTCGACAGCTTCGACGAGCGGTCCGCCGGATGGGATGGGCTGTCCATTCTGAGCTTCGAATCCCGGGAGGTGCTCGACGCCGCGCTGGCCGGTCCGGAGTGGAAAGCGGCCGTCCGCCATGTCGGCGCCATGGTTCAGCACATCGGGCCCGGCTGGGAGGCACATTTCGCCATCGATCATCTCGGCCACTTCGCGCTGATCACCGCACTGCGGCCCGCATTCGCCCCGACCGGCGCGCGGGTGGTCTCGGTATCGTCGTCCGGGCATTTCCTCTCCGGTATCCGCTGGGAGGACGCGCCTTTCCGGCACGACTACGCTCACTGGGCCGCGTACGGACAGTCCAAAACCGCCAACGCACTGTTCGCTGTGCACCTCGACGAGCTCGGCGCAACCGATGGACTGCACGCCTTCGCGGTACACCCGGGCAGTATTCTCACACCGCTGCAGCGGCGTATTCCCAGGTCCGAGCAGCTCGCCCAGGGCCGGCTCACCGACGACGGCCGTATCGCCCCGGGTTTCAAGACCCCCGCCCAGGGAGCGGCCACCGCGGTGCGGGCCGCCACCTCACCGTTGTTACCCGGCCACGGCGGCGCGTACTGCCAGGACTGCGATATCGCCGAAGCGGCCCGCGGCGACGATATGCTCGTCGGCGGCGTCAAGCCGTGGGCAACCGACCGGGGCGCCGCGGCCCGGCTGCGGACGCTGTGGGTCGAACTCACCGTGGTGGACGGGTTCGCCGCCTCCCCGGCCCGGTACCGATGAGACCGGGTGCGGGTGCCGGTCGCATGCGCCCCTGGCCGGTACTGTGCCGAATATGACCGAACCAAGTGGACTACCCGATACCGCCGAACCGTTGGATGCGCGGTCGGAGGTCGAACGGGTCCACTCGCTGCTGGCCACCTGGCTCGGTACACCCGCGTCTCCCCAGGTGCTGGACGGATTCGCCGCCGCTCAGCACGACGATTTCTCGATGGTGACGGTCGCGGGCGCGGTAGTGCGGAAAACCGAACTGCTCGCGGGCCTGCACCGGGCCCGCAACAGTCGCCCGGGTCTGGTCATCGAGGTATCGGATATCGAGACAGTCTGCGCCTCGGCCGATCTCACCGTGGTGCGCTTCGTGGAAGAGCATCGCGACGGCGACACCAGCGAGTATCGGCGGACGAGCGCAGTACTGCGCGCCGACCCGGACGAGAACCGGTACCGCTGGCTGACCGTTCACGAAACCCCGCTCGGACCGGACGAGATCCAGCGTTCCCTCACCTGACCGGGGCCCGGCCCGGGTGCGCCCGGCTTCCGGGGCCTCGACCGGCAGCCGGACAGCCGGGAACTCACATGGACAAGTAGGCGTCGATTCCGGCGGCGGCGAGGGCGACAACCGTGACGGCGGCGACCGCCAGGTGGGTGCGGCGATAGTGGGTGGTCAGGACGGCCGCGAACTCGCGCAGGAAAGCGGCGGGGATGAAGTAACGCGCGGTGCGGGCACCGACGACCTGGGCCCGGATGCCGAGACGTCGGGTCAGCGCCGCGGCGCGCAGGACATGGAAGTTACTGGTGACGACCGTGACCCGGGCGTCCGCGGCGTCGAGCCCGTACCGGTGGAGCAGGTCCGCGGTATTGCGCAGGTTCTCCTCGGTATTGCGTGAGCAGCGTTCCCGGAGGATCGACGTCTCGGCGACACCGGCGTCGACGAGATAGGCCGCCATCGCGTCGGCCTCACTGAGTGCCTCGTCGCTGCCCTTCCCCCCGGAGGTGACGAGGACCGGCCTGCGCCCGAGCGCTGTTTCGGCGCGATAGACCTGGAGTGCTCGGTTCAGGCGGGCCGCGAGCAGGGGCGTGACGCGGTTCCGGTTCAGGCCGCAGCCCAGGACCACCACGGCGTCCGCGCCTGTCCCGTCCGGGAGTTTGCCGTACAGCACGGCATGCCCGGCGAAGGCGAGCAGATGCGCCAGCAGGTAGATACCCACCAGAGTGGCCGTGGCGGCGATGAGCATCAGCCAGTGCGGTACGGCGGGTCCGCGTCGTAGGGCGAGCAACGCCGCGAGGGGGAGCACGAGCAGACCGAGGCCCACCACCACCGGGGCCATGGTGATCGGCCGCACCCCTTCGCGCCGGGCGACGGTGATGCCGTTCGTGAGCAGCCCGAGTCCCACCACGATCACACCCAGCGAGAACAGCGCGCCCAGGAGCACCGAAACCGATTCCGGGCCGGACGGATCGGCCAGCCGCGCGGCCGCGGCTCCCGCACCGGCGAGGACCAGCGCGACCGCCGCGAGCAGGAAGAATCCCGTGGACAACCGGCGCGGCTCCCGGCCGAGCCGGGTGGCGCCGAACACCCCGGCCGCCCACCCCGCCATGAGCAATACCGCAGGATCCACTCTCTCTCCTTCTCCACCGTTACGGTCGAACTGCCGCTACACCGGCCGGATACCCGAAAAATTGCCCGTCGTTCGCCTCGGCGCGGAGTAGGAAGGCCCTCTGCGGATATGGGTCGTCCCGAGACGCTCGCCCGGGTGATCATCCGGCCGCACAGCACGTTAGGGCGGGCAGAACCACCACGGCGCGGGAACTCACCCGCCGGTTCCGGAGTCACGGAGCTTCGACACCCAGGAGATCGGCACCGTCGACCCCGCCGGCCGCGCGGCGGCGACCCGGCTGCCCGAGGGCGAGAAACTCACCAACGGGCTGAGCGTGCGCCGGGACGGTACCTCGGTCCTCACCACCCGCGCGCTCTACGAGATGCGGGCCGGGAACTCCGGTGTGCCCGAGGTGGTCTGGCGGCGGCCCTACGCGGCGGGCACGATCCGCAAACCCGGCCGGCTCGGGCCCGGATCCGGTACCACGCCGACCTATTTCGGCCCCGGCGGTGACGAATGGGTGGCAATCGTCGATGATGCCGAACGCCCGGATCTGCTCGTCTACCGGGCCGACGACGGAACGCAGGTGTGCCGGACCCCGGCCTTCGGAACCTCCGGGCAGGGCACCGAGAACTCACCGATGGCCTGGGGAGATTCCCTGGTGATCCCCAGCACCTACGGGTTCGGCTATCCACCGGCTGCGACATCCGGACCCAGCGACCCACCGAATGCGGTGTTCACCGGCGGTATGACCCGCATCGATGTCTCGGAGACCGGGTGCCGCCGGATCTGGGAGACCGGGGACCGGATGGCCTCGCTGCCTCGCCTGTCGCGCGCGGACGGCCTGATCTACGGGCTCTCCTACCGGCCGCTCCCGCCCGGCGGCGGAAGCCGGCAGGTGGGTCCGGTGTACTACACGGCGGTGGATTTCGGCACGGGTGAGCTGCGGGCGCACCGGCCGGTGGGTATCGCGCCGCTGGACGAACCCCTGCAGCTCACCGGGACCATCGGCCCCGATCGTTCGTATTGGCAGGCCACCGTCGGACGGATGCTGCGCATCGCTCCCTGAGTACGCCGCCCGAGCAGTCGATCGGGTCCGCCGAGGTGGATGGCCCCGCGACAGGGCCGACGGCACCGGAGGGCGGGTACCCGCGGACACCGGCTCGATGGGTGCCCGAGCAGAGGTCAGGAACGGCGAGCGGCCCACACGGTCACGGTGAACACTGCGACGCCGAGAGCCGCCAGACCCGCGCCGACCAGCGCCGGTGCCGTATAGCCGTAACCGGCCGCGATCACCAGTCCGCCCAGCCAGGCGCCGGCGGCGTTGGCGATGTTCAGGGCCGCGTGGTTGAGCGCCGCGGCCAGGGTCTGCGCGTCGGCGGCCACATCCATCAGCCGGGTCTGCAGTCCGGGCGCCAGCGCGGCGCCCGTGGCACCCACCAGCAGGGCACCGATTCCGGCGGTGATGGGATTGTGCGCCGCGGCGACGAAGCCGAGCAGCACCGCCGTCATGGCGCCCATGGCCACGAAGATCGACCGGTCCACCCCACGATCGGCGAGCACCCCGCCACCGATATTGCCCAGCACCATGCCGACGCCGAAGAGCGCGAGCACCAGCGGCACCAGGCCCGCTCCCATACCCGCGACATCGGTGAGGGTGGTGCTCACATAGGTGTAGACGGCGAACATGCCGCCGAAGCCGATGGCGCCCACCGCGAGGGTCAGCAGAACCTGCGGCCGGCGCAGCGCGCCGAGTTCGGTGAGTGGATTGGTGGTCACGACCGCCGTCAGCGGTGGGACGAAGCGCAGCAGCGCGACCACTGTGGCCACCCCGAGCACCGCGACCACCACGAAGGCACTGCGCCACCCGAGATGCTGCCCCAGCCAGGTCGCCGCCGGGACGCCGACCACATTCGCGGTGCTCAACCCGAGCATCACCGCCGCCACGGCCCTGGCGCGCTGCCCGGCCGGCGCCAGGGACGCGGCCGCCAGCGAGGCGACACCGAAATAGGCGCCGTGCGGGAACCCGGAGACGAACCGGGCGGCGACCAGGGTGGCGAAGTTCGGCGCGAGCGCCGAGGCGAGATTGCCGATCGCGAAGGCCGCCATGAGGACCACCAGCAGCCGCTTCCGCGCCACCTTCGCGCAGGCGGCCGCGATCACCGGCGCACCGACCACCACCCCGAGCGCATAGGCGGAGACCGCGTGCCCGGCGGTCGGCTCGGAGACCGAGAAAGCGCCGGCGATATCGGGGAGCAACCCCATCGTGACGAACTCGGTGGTGCCGATCCCGAAGCCGCCGAGCGCGAGGGCCAGCATCGCCGGTACCTGCCAGCCGGTGCGGGGAGAGGCAGCGACAGCTGTGCTCGCCGTGGTGGTAGCGGTGGAAGTCACGCTTTCGTGCAACAGGCGACCCGCGGCGAGGTTTCCGCACACCGCTGTGAGTTGGGGCACCCGCAACCCGGTCCAAGGCGCTGACCACCACTCGCGCCGCGGTCGGCGATACCGGGCCGGTGCCGGGCCGCGACAGCCCGGAGATATCATCGCCGGGACCGTACTGCGGCGAGCCGGCGGTGCACGCGATACGTGGGGCTCCACGGACACCGTCCGGGCGGGGCAGGATTCCGGATCGAGGACTATGGATGGGCGACACGCAGATCCGTGACAGGCACCTTTCCGGACTCCGGGGCCGGATACCGATCCGCGAGTATCTTCCCGCCGCACCGGACCCGGCGGCCCCGCCGTTGCTGTGGATCCACGGTGGGGCGTTCGTCTCGGGCGGGCTCGACCAGCTGGAATCGCATGCGGTGGCCCTGCGGGTCGCCGCGTCCGGGCGCCGGGTACGCACCGTCGATTACGCGCTGGTCCCCCGGTTCCGGGCGTGGGGCCCGCCGAAGTACCGGCCGTCGGACAACCGGTACCCGGCGCCGCTCGACGATGTACTCACCGCAGTCGCGGACCTGATGACCGACGAACCCCGGACCGTGCTCGGGGGCGCCAGCGCGGGCGCCTGCCTCGCCGCATCCGCCGCGCTGCGGCTACGTGACTCGAGCGGGCCGGGGCCGGCCGGGCTGGTCCTGGCCTATGCCACCCTGCACGCCGAACTCCCCCGCCTTCCGGAACCGGTGCGCGCCCGGCTACGCGGCCGGCGCCGGATCGGCACGTTCACCCCGGATGTCATCCGGCGGATGAATCTCAACTATGTGGGCTCGGAAGAGCTGCTGCGCGATCCGGACGTCTTCCCGGGCGGAGCGAAATCGACCGGGCTGCCGCCGGTGCTGCTGCTCGACGCCGCCTACGACTCGTTGAGCGCGTCGAGTACGACCTTCGCCGAGGAACTCACCGACGCCGGGATCGAGACCGACCATGTGATCGTCCCCGGCACCCGGCACGGCTTCCTCAACCGGCCCCGGTCCGCCGGATTCCGGGACGGGACCGAGACCCTGGTGCGCTGGCTCGATCGACTGGCCTAGTGTTCCGGCCGGCCCCTTCGTCGAACCGGCCGGAACACCGGGCTCAGCGGGCGGCCGCGGCCGTCTGCCCCTCGGCCGGATGGACACCGTACTGATCGGTTTCCATCAGATGCGCGATATCGCGGCCGGCCGGGGTCATGGTCAGGTCCGACCTGGTCTCGATGAGGAATGCTCGGTATCCGGGCTGCACATCCTCGTCGGGCCCCTGGTGCAGCAGGCCCTTGGGCGTCCAGGTGACGGTCCCGGGCGTATCGACCGAACCCCACGGGGACGGCCCCATGGCGTAGCAGATGACCTCGTCGAAATCGGCGTTGTGATGGACCGGCGGGCGGGTACTGCGCCGGCTACCGGTGCCGAAGACGAAATCGTTGCCCGAGGTGCTGTTCATGAGCCGGGCCGGGGCGAGACCGCCCTCGGCGACGGCGAGGCCCTGCACATGTTCGAGGTTGAAACGAACGACGAGTGGGGCGCCGAGTACATCGAGGCACGGAATGGGATCGACATCGTAGAAATACGAGGTGAAGGTGTCGCCGGTGCGGACGACCACCTCGTATTCGTCGTCGACCGGTAGCCCGGGGCGGCCGTGCGGAGTGGGCCGGTCCAGGTGCAGGTCGGGATTGAAGGTGCCGGGCGCGCCTTCGGGGTCGAGGTGGAGCTCGGAGGCGGTGACCACGATGAACTCGTTGATCTCCTCGGCGATCCCGCCCCACCGATAGGTGACCGCACGTGGGATCAGGACGATATCCCCGGCCCGCACGTCGAGCGTGCCCACCTCGGTATCGAGTTCGCCGCGCCCGGACACGATGTAGTGCAGTTCGTCGGACCGGACATTGACGTAACCGAAGGACATCGCGGCCGAGCGCCGATGCAGTTCGAAGCCGATGCCGTCACCCTCGAGAATCGGGACCGGTAGGGCCTTCGGCTCGGCGAACACACCGGCGGGTAGGTCCCAGGTGTGGAAGCGCCGCGGCACATATTCGCCGCGGGCGTGCAGGAAACGGGGCCGGTACTGGGCGCGCACGATGGTCGTGTTCGGACCGGCGAAACCGTTGCGGGAGAACAGCTCGATGTTGGGCTCCAGGACTTCGTCCGGCATGCAGCACCTCCGAAACTCGTTGTGCCACAGATCCTAGACCCGCGCCGAACCCCGCGCGCACTTTTGCGAACTCACCTTTGCCCAGGTATCTGTCACCGAAAGTACACTCCCAGCGGGGATTCCGGATCAGCGCCGGAACGACGGTACCGGCAGATCGTCACCGAAGATGTCCGGTAGATCGCGCGCCACACTGTCGGGATACCGCGCGGGCCGCTTCTCCAGGAACGACGACACGCCTTCCTTCGCGTCGGCGCCGGCACCCCGGCTGTGGATACCGCGCGATTCGACCCGATGCGCGATCATCGGATGATCGGCGCCCAGCCCGCGCCACAGCATCTGCCGCGACAGCGCCACCGAGACCGGAGCGGACTGCTCGGTGATCCGGCGTGCGAGCGCATAGGCCTGTTCTCCGCGCCGGCCGACAGATCCGCGCCGGCACAGAAGGCGCGGCCGGCGCCGGTGAGCACCACGGCACGTACCGCGTCGTCACGGTCGCAGGTGTCGAACGCCTCGATCAGCTCACAACCCATCGCGGGGGTGAAGGCGTTGAGTTTGTCCGGGCGATCGAGCGTGATGGTGGCGACGGAGTCGAAGATGTCGAGGCGAATAGCGGCCATACGGGACAGCATGCCAGCTGTGTCCCGGATACGGACGGTTCACCGTGCGGTCGCGCACCGCACGAGGATCTCCGCCGCATCCGCCGGCGGGTTGCCGCGCCGCCAGATGGCACGGAACTGCCGGGTCAGTACTACCGAATCGGCCAACGCGACCTGATGCAGCGCACCGGCGGCCAGTTCCGGGGCGGCGACAAGAGTGCTGAGCACCGCCGGCGCCATCCCGCTCCGGGCGGCGGCGACGATGGCGACCGCCGAGCCGAGTTCGGCGGCGGGCGGCGCCGGCGGACCATAGGAGCTCAGGATCTCCTGGACCGTTTCCCGGGTCCCGGACCCGGATTCGCGCCACAGCAGTGGGGTCGTCGCCAGCTCGCGCAGGCTCACCGGATGGGTACGGGCCGCCCACGGATGCGTGGGTCCCACCACCACCAGTAGTTCGTCCGCGCCGAGCACCCGGCCGCCGAGACCGGGCGGCGGGTGCGGGCCCTCGACGAACCCGATATCGGCCGCACCCGCGCGCACCATGGCTTCCACCTGGGCCGTGTTGTCGACCTCCAGCGAGACCGCGATATCCGGACGGACCCCGCGCAGATCGGCGAGCCACTGCGGCATCCGATGGTCGGCAATGGTTTTGGAGGCCGCGATGCGCAGCCGGGGAGTATCGGCGGAATGCAGGGCGGCGACGGTCTCGTTGAACGTCCGGGCCGCGGCGAGCACCGTGCGCGCCTGATCGACCACGGCGCGACCGGGTTCGGTGAGCGTGGAACCGGTGGGTCCCCGGTCGAGCAACCGTAATCGCAACCGCCGCTCGAGGGCACTGATCCGCATACTCGCGGCGGGCTGGGTCATCCCGTGCCGCCGGGCCGCGGCGCCGAGGCTGCCGGTATCCGCCACGGAGACCAGCAGGTCGAGCACCGCGAGGTCGGGGGTGGTGGGCGGCAGGGTCACGCCCTCGATTATGGAACGCCGGTCATCAGGTTTTCTTATGAGGTCCTCCGGGATCGGCGGCTACCGGCGCGCGCCGACATTCAGCAAGGTCGCAGGGGTGAACGAGGTGTATCGCAGGTTTCCGGGCCTGATGCTGGCGGCCGCGCTGGCAACCGTGGCCACCGCACTGGCCGTTGCCGTCCCGCTCGCGGGAGCTCCGGTGCTGGCTCTGGCCTGCGGGGCGGTCCTGGGCGGCCGGGTCGCACGGTCGGACCGGTTCGGCCCCGGGCTGGACTGGGCACGGCAACATCTGCTGGCCGTCGCGATCGTCCTGATGGGGCTCGGTCTGCCCCTGGACGCGGTGCTCACCGTCGGCCGGGAAACCGCCGTGGTGCTGCTGGGCACACTGGGTGTGGCGGCCGTGACCGCGGTCGTGGTGGGACGGCTGCTGGCGCTGCACCGCGAATCGACGGTACTGATCGCGGCGGGGTCCGCCATCTGCGGCGCGTCGGCGATCGCGGCCGCCACCGCGGTCCTGAAACCGGACCGCGAACGGGTGGCCTACGCGCTCGGCACGATTTTCGTCTTCAATATCGCCGCGGTGCTGGTCTATCCGCCGCTCGGCCGGCTGCTGGGTATGTCGGAGCGGGCGTTCGGACTGTGGGCGGGTACCGCGGTCAACGACACCTCCTCGGTACTGGCCGCCGGTATCGCCTTCGGCCCGGCGGCGGCGAGTTTCGCGGTGATCGTGAAACTGGTGCGCAGCCTGATGATCGTCCCGCTGTGTCTCGGCCTGCACCTGTCCGCCCGTCGCGCCGCACCATCGGGACCGCGCGCTCCGCTGTGGCGCAGCGTTCCGCTGTTCGTCGTGCTGTTCGTCGCGGCATCGGTCGTCGCCGGGCTCGGTGTGCTGCCGACCGGCTGGACCGACCGGCTCACCGGCCTCAGTTCCTGGCTCGTCGCCGCGGTCCTCGCCGCGATCGGTACCTCGCTCACCTGGCGGCGGCTGCGCGCGGCCGGACCGCGACCGCTGCTGTTCGGCGCCGTCCTCGCGGTGACGCTCGCGGTGTCCGCGCTGGTATTGCAGTACGCGACGGGGTGGCGGTGAGATACGCCGCGACGGCCGGCCCGTTCCATCTTCCGGAACGGGCCGGCCGGGTGTTCCGGCGGCGACCGGTCGAGCGCCTGCAGGTCCCGCGGGGTGAACTGCTCGGCGATCTCCTCACCCGCCTGCTCGGGGGTGATCACCGGCGCCTGCACCGGCGCCACCGGGACGCCGCCGTCGCGCCGCGGGGTGAGCACCGCGGTGCCCCCGTCGATCCGGGCCGCGATCGGGTAGGCGATATCGTCCTTGCGATAGGTCAGCGGGACCGTGGTCAGCGGAGTGTCGTCGACGGCCTTCAGGATCAGCTGGTCACCCCGCCAGCTGCCATTTCCCGTTCGTGTCCACCACCGCGGAGGCGCCCTCCTGGGTGATCTCGTAGGTGAGTTCCCGCGGCACGGGCGCGGGCCCGGCGTAGGCCGGGGCGGCCGCCGCACCGAGGGAGGCCGCCGCTATCGCGGCCGTCGCTACGCTGGTTCTGATTTTCATGGGGGGTGTCCGCATCACTTGATCGAGGCGGGCCGCCGGCGCCGGATCGCGCCGCGGACGTAGTGGTGGGCGGGGTTCACCGGCCCGCGGTGTCGACGAGATCGCCGGCGAGCGCCCAGCGGTCCCCTTCGAACCGCTGGATCCGCATGGCCTCCATGGGGATTCCGTCGCCGTCGCCGGTGCGCAGGGTGATCCCGGGCAGCAGCAGATCGATCGCGACATCGTCGAGTGAGCGCATGGCGTCGCGCAGGCCCTCGCGGGTCTTGCAGGACGCGGCGTCGAAGGTCTTGTGGAAGCTCTGAGCGATGGCCCAGCCCACGAGGGTGCAACCGTCGGCGGGGTCGGCGCCGGGCTGGTACCGGGCCACTTCTCCCGGTACAGCTTCATCCCGGGATCGCCGGCCCACTGCGGATCGCCCGGGTCCTCGACGGATACCGAGGTGACGACGTTCTGCACATTCGGAATTCGACTGCGCGGACCGCATCGTGAAACTCGATGTCGGCCGGGTGGTGACACCGGCGACGCGAGGGAGAACTGATCGCCTGCGCCCTCGCGCAAGACCGGGCGGACGAGGCCGAAACGCCGGGCCGTTCGCATGCGACTTCCGCAACGGCCTGGGTATCATCTCTCGCCAGACGCGAAAAGCGTACCGGCCGAACGCTTTCGAGCAGGGGAACCCGCTGCGGCCGGTGTACAGTCCCGCCCGGATGCCGGGCGCACGACCTCAGGGGGTACCTCGAGTGACAGGGCCGAGCCGGCTGCAGCCGGCGCACAGACGCGGTAGACATGCCGCCACCGAGACCAGCGCGTCCCGGATCCCCATCTACACCGCCGAGTTCGCCGCCGATCCACACGGCTGCTACCGGCAGATGCGCGCCCGGCACGGATCGCTGGCTCCGGTGGACCTCGCGCCCGGGGTGCCCGCCACCCTGGTCCTCGGCTACCGCACCGCCCTGCGCATTCTCGCCGATCCCACGCATTTCCCGGCCGACCCGCGCGCCTGGCAGCAGAAGGTGCCCGCGGGCCTGCCCATCGTCGCGATGATGCGCCATCGCCCGAATGCGCTGCGCACCGACGCTACCGAGCACGAGCGCTATCGTTCGGTGATGGTCGCGGCACTTGCCGGTGTCGATCCGCACGCGCTGCGCGCGATGACCGCGCGGGCCGCGGTCGAGCTGATCAACGAGTTCTGCGGCGCCGGCGGCGCCGACCTCCTCGACCGGTACGTCACACCGCTGGTGTTCCGGGTGCTCGGCGAATCGGTCGGTTGCCCGCCCGCGCTCGCGGACCGGCTGACGCCGGCGCTCACCGCCGTATTCGCTATGCGCACCGACGAGGATGCCGCGGCCGAGACCGAGGCCGCCCTCGCCGAACTCGTCGCGGCCAAACGCGCCGAACCCGGTGACGACATCACCACCCGCCTCCTCGACCATCCGGCGGAATTGACGGACGCCGAACTGGTCGACCAGTTGCTCGCCGTCTATCAGGCGGGGGTCGAGCCGACCCGTGATCTCATCGCCAACACGCTGCTGTTGATACTCCTCGACCCGCGGTTCACGACCAACCAGGTGGGCTTCGCCCCGCCGACCCGCGCGGCGCTGGAGGAGGTGCTGGCGACCGACCCGCCGCTGGCACACCACAGCATCGTCTATCCCCCGCTGCCGGTGCTGATCGAGGATGTGTGGCTGCCCGCCGATCAGCCGGTGCTCATCAGTGCGGGGGCTTGCCACGACGATCCCGAACGCGCGGCCGCCCACCATCCGGGTCACGGCACGGATCTGGCCTGGGGCGCCGGCGCGCACGCCTGCCCGGCGCAGGCCCGGTCCATCACCTACCTGCTCGCCGAAGAGGCCGTCGACCAGTTGCTGGACGCCCTGCCGGATCTCCGCCCGGAATTCGGCCCGGACGAACCGGCCTGGCGGCCGGGACCGTTCCAGCGTGCGCTCACCGCCCTCCCGGTCACCTTCCCGCCCACCCCGGGTATGACCGTCCTCTGACCCGCCCGCCGCTGTTCATCGCGCGTCCTCCGGCTGCCCACCCGCCGCTGAGCCGGCCGGCACCTGCCGTGCCGCCGTCGCGGACAGTGGGCGGTGGTCCCAGGCCGGACGCACCCCGGGCACCGCGTCCTCGACCACGTAGGAGGCGCGGGTCGAGATCGGCGCACCCGGACGACTCACATAGGGCAGCACCCGGAAGTCGGTGCGCCATTCCTGCGCGTCCACCTCGACCCGGGCGTAACCGCGCTGCCCGTTGCAGAACTTCAGATCGGGATCGGCGGCGAGCAGTTCGCTGCCCCGAGCGCCGATATCGATACCGTCGCCGCCGCTGGTGATCGAGGTTCCGGTGAATTCCGCCACCACCGGGGTACGGGGGTCGGCGGGGTCGGCCCGGAGATCGGCGGCGTAGTTCTCGTGCCGGTCGCCGGTGATCACCACCAGGTTGCGCACCGACCGCGCGGCGGCGGCCAGCACGGCGGCACGTTCGGCGTGATAGCCGTCCCAGGAGTCGGCGGACAGCACCGCGGCGGGCCCCGCATCGTGATCGGTACGACCGAGCACCACCTGATTACCCAGGACCTGCCAGCGCGCGGCCGCTCTCGGCGAGGAAGTGCCTGCGTGTGGTGTCCATGTTTCATGGATCCCGCACTCGGCCGACCACCCCGTGGCGCCCGGATGACGACGCGGTGACCATCGGACGAGCGTTTCCGGACCGGGTCGCGCGGCGGGCTCCGGACGATGTCAGGACGACATGGAGCTTCGCCTGGTGTAACGTGTGGGTGTTCGCCGGTTCTCGGCCCTTCATCCCAGTTTCGAGCATTCCTCGGTTTATGTGTAACCGTCGGTTACACATAAATGAGCGTGCTGAGATTCGATATCGGGCAGGCGAACGTGTTGTCGCCCACCAAATCGGCCCCCGCGCGAAGGATCCGGCTAGTACGGTATAGCCACCGCATTGCTGCGGGGTCAACGGGAGCGGTGGGAAAGGCGGGGCAGGATATGTTCGATCCGGTATCGTCGTCGACCGGAGTTGTTCCGTCGCAGGCTGATATGCCCGCTTCGGCACCGCGTGCCGGACAACTACCGAGGTATCTACGCCGGATGCGCCTCGATGCCACACCGTTGCTGGCGGGCGACACGCTCGACACGCCGACCGCCACCGGGGCCCTGACGGACCCACTCACCGACGATCCGGCCCTGGCGTTCCGCTATCGCAGCGCCGAACCGATCGATTGGGAGGGCACGACGGTCCACCCGCTCTACAGCGAGCAGTTGTCCACTACGACAGCGGCGCTCACGGTCACCCTGCTGTCGGCCACGCCGCCCGCCGGGCTGACCGGCGTCGGCATCGGCCTGTCCATGGTGGACGGGTACATCGATATCGACGGTCGCCGGCTGGCCGGTGTCGACATCTGGCGCGACGCCCTGGAGCGGGGAATCACCTTCGATCTGACCGCGAATTCCCCCGGCACGCTCTTCGTCCTGACCCCGGTCTGG
The DNA here is from genome assembly GCF_046764065.1 of Nocardia sp. NPDC002869. Lineage (NCBI taxonomy): Bacteria > Bacillati > Actinomycetota > Actinomycetes > Mycobacteriales > Nocardiaceae > Nocardia > Nocardia sp. NPDC002869. Next base: position 15,347 of record NZ_JBKOOL010000007.1, on the reverse strand, counting down.
GCCGATGCCACCGGGGAACCGCGGTCCTGGTCGGGAAACTACGGCATCGTGGTCGAACGCACCGATAACGACCGCACCGTGCTGTGGTGCAGTATGGGCGAGGGACCACCGCATTTCGCGGATCTAGTGGTCGAGGTCCGCAGTACGCCGCTGGATCCGCCTCCGCGCCTGTTCACTCCGGGGACAGGCGTCGTACCGTCGGTATCCGTGCCCGCCACGCGCGACGCATCCGGCGGGGGAAGGATTCCGCGCCCCACCGCTGTCGGTACGACCACGGTCCCCGCCGTCCCGGGATATCGAGCCGCGGGCTCCGGGCGCCCCGTCGCGGACAGCGGCGAACCGGAAGGCTACCCGTGCAGTCTCGCGGATCTGGTCCTGCACTCTCCGGACGTCGGCAGTGCCGATATTCTCATCGAACCCCTGGACGGCATCGACGAATTCTTCGACTACTCGTCCCTGTTCGACGAACCGATCCCCGATCCCCTACCCGCGTTCGCGTTTACCAGTCCGGCGACGCTGCTCACCGGCCCCGAACAGTGGTATCTGCGGAACTCCGCGGACAATACGGACGCCGATCCGGCCGCCACCCACGGCTGGGCCGACTCTCCGGACCAGACCGGCCTGGTCCCGGTGATCAGCGGGGCGGACCTGCCGGACTACGGCCCGGAACCGGTCCGGGAGCCGCGCGGCGGCGAACCGTCCGTATTCCCCCTTCCCGCGGCCTATTTCACCGCGTCGCGAGCCGCCCACGGCATCCCGGAGTACGACCCGTCGGCCCCCGATGACGAATCCTCGGTGGCCGATACCATCGCCGACGGTTCACTCGCCCCGTTTCCGGCCGACGAGAGCGCAGCCGCCACCGGCAGCCCGGACCGGCTCTACGATCTGGGCGCGGCCCGGTGCGCGGCGGGAGACGACGAGCAGGCCGCGCGGTGGTGGGCCCAAGCCGCCGACGCCGGGCATCTGGGCGCCGCCTACGATCTGGGCGCACTCTATTACCGGCACGACGAATTCGATGCCGCGCAACGCTGGTGGCGGGTCGCGGCCGGGCGCCGGCACATCCGGTCCATGGCATGCCTCGCCGATCTGCTCGAGCAACGCGGCGCCGTTCCCGAGGCGCGGATGTGGCGGACCCAGGCCGTCGCCGAAGAGGTCCTCGCCAATGCCGCCCAGATCACCGACTCCTTCGCGGTGCCGACCCCGGGCCGGTGAGCGACACCGAGCGGGCATTTCCACGGGCACCGATCATTTTCGGTGGCGGCGGCGGTCAGAGGTGGTGATACTTCCAGCAGGTCACCCCTTGACCTGAACCAATGTCGAGGTTGTTGAGTACATGACTATGGAATCCACCCGGCGCTCCGCCGCCGAGCCCGCGGCCCGTCTCGATTTCGGCGACCCCACCGTGCGAACCTTCGCGCAACTACTGGTGAACGTGCTGCTGGTGTCGTTCATCAACTTCACCGTCTGGTTCGGCATCACATTCTTCGTGTACCTCGAGACCCGATCGGTCTTCGCCACCGGGATGATCGCCGGCATCTTCCTGGTCGCCATGGCCGGCACCGGGGTGTGGTTCGGCAGCATCGTCGACCACCACCGCAAGAAGAGCGTGATGCAGGTGTCCGCGCTCGTCTCGCTGGGAATCTATGCCGTCGCGCTGGTCTACTATTCGATCACCCCGGCCGAGGAATGGCGTGATCCGGCGAGTGTCCGGCTGTGGGTCTTCGTGGTTCTCGCGATGAGCGGGGTGATCGCCGGCAGTCTGCGCACGATCGCGCTGCCCACCGTGGTCACGGCCATGTTCGACGAACGCCACCGGGATCGGGCCAACGGGCTGGTCGGGACGACGACCGGTATCTCCCACCTGGTCACCTCGGTGGCCAGTGCGCTGCTGGTCGGCTGGAACGGCATGCTGGGCGTGCTGGTACTGGCCGTCGTCGTGCTCACCATCGCGGTGGTGCACCTGCGCGGATTGATACTGCCGGAATCGCTGGCCCACGCCGCCGCCGCGGGCGAACCGCAACGGGTCGATCTGCGCGGGACCGTCCGAGTCATCCGCGGGATCCCCGGTATGGTCCCGCTGATCGTGTTCTCGGCGTTGAACAACCTGCTGTTCGGCGGGCTCATGGCCCTGATGGACCCGTACGCGCTGTCGATGATGTCGGTTCAGGCGTGGGGGGCCATCTGGGGAGCACTCAGCGCGGTGATGATCGTCGGCGGGCTGCTGGTGGCCCGCACCGGGACGTCGTCGAACCCGGTGCGGTTGATCCTGCTCGTCAATCTGGCCCTGTGGGCGGTCATGCTGATCTTCCCGATCCAGGATTCCGTCCTGCTGCTGATCGGCGGAATGGCCGTGTTCATGGTGCTCATGCCGTTCGCGGAGGCGGCCGAGCAAACCGTGCTGCAGAAGGTTGTGCCCTATCAGCGCCAGGGCCGGGTCTTCGGCTTCGCGCAGAGCGTCGAACAGGCCGCCTCGCCGCTCACCGCGTTCCTGGTCAGCCCGCTGACCCAGTTCTTCTTCATCCCGTTCATGACCACCGGACCGGGTGCCCGCTCGATCGGCGGCTGGTTCGGCACCGGTGAGGCCCGCGGAATGGCACTGGTCTTCGTCCTGCTGGGTCTGCTCGGCCTGCTCTTCACCGGCTACGCGCTGGGCAGCCGGCACTACCGGCGACTGAGCCGTAGCTTCCGCGCCGGTGCGGATGCCGCGGCGACGACCGGCGCGGCGGGCCCGGTCGAGCCCGGACTCGCGGAACTGGGCGCCCTGCCGGACCGGCGGCACGACATACCATGCCCGCAGGGCGCGGGAACCGCCTGATCTCTCGCGGCGACGAGCCCGCGGGCCCGACGGCCGGTGATACCGGAAATTCGGTGGACCGGGTCCGCCGGGCCTGCCTAGGGTATGGCCCCGTGGGATCTTTGGGCAGCGACGGAGTGTGCGCGGTCGGCGCGCATTACATCCGGCAGCGCACGGCAGCTCGGACTCTGCCGGTGCACCCCACACTCCGCTGACCGATCCGGGCAGTCCCCATCGCGGGACCACTCGGCGGTAAGCGGCGCCGGTTCACTCGAACCGGCGCCGTCGCGATCGTTCGGCGCCACTGCGCGCCGCCTCCTGCCCCGGCATGGGTCCGGGCGAATCAGCGTCTCTCGATTCGGCCCACTCTTCGGAGGATCCCATGTCCCACCCCGCCCGCCTGGTCGCCGCGGCGTGTGCCGCCGCCGCGATACCGACCGACGCACCGGTGGGTCCGGTGCCGCCGGACGCGTGGCTCACGTTCTGTCGACGGCTGCACGCAACGCCCGATCCCGGCCCGGGTACCGCGCGCCACTGGCCCGGACACGACGACGGGGACGAACCCCGAGTGGATTCGTCCCCGTCGCCCTGGGCAACTGTCCCGTCTACACCGGCGTGAACTCCCGATCGGCGATATAGGTCGGCCGCCGGGCCGGTGCGGCGAACGGTTCCTCCAGCGTGTTCTCGACACTGTTGAACACCAGGAAGATATTCGACCGCGGGAACGGCGTGATGTTGTTGCCCGAGGCGTGCATGATGTTCGAGTCGAACAGCAGCGCCGAACCGGCCGCACCGGTGAACTGGGCTATCCCGTATTTATGGGCCAGGTCGGTGATATCGGCCGTGGTCGGCACTCCGGTCTCCTGCTCACGCAACGACTCCCGATAGTTGTCCGTCGGCGTCGCGCCCTGGCAGGGGACGAATGTCCGGTGCGACCCCGGCATCACCATCAGGCTGCCGTTGTACGGGTAGTTGTCGGTCAACGCGATGGACAGGCTCACCGCTCGAGGCGAGGGCATACCGTCCTCGGCATGCCAGGTCTCGAAATCGGAATGCCAATAAAAACCGGTGCCGAAGCCGGGCAGATAGTTGACCCGGCTCTGGTGGATGTACACATCCGATCCCAGTACCTGCCGGGCCAGGTCCACGACCCGTGCCTCCCGCACCAGCTCCGCCACCGCCGGACTCAGTGTGTGCACCTCGAATACCGAGCGCACCTGCTGCGACGATTTCTCCACGATGAGCCGGTCGTCACCCCGCAGATCCGGATCGCTTGCCAGCCGGTCGATCTCGGCGGCGTACTCGGCCACCTCCTCGGGGGTGAGCAAGCGATCCAGGATCGCGAAACCGTCGGTATCGAACGCAGCCAGCTCCGCGTTGCCGATCCGGCCCCACACAGTCGCGTCGTGCCGCTCCTGCAGCGGCAGGCGCTCGGCGGTCCTGGTCGGATAGCGATCGATCCGATTGTCTATCAACGTCGTTCGTCCTTCCTCTCAGTCGGCCGGAACGGCGATCAACGGATAAACGCCGTTCTCGTCGTGCACCTCCTGCCCCGTGACAGGAGGATTGAACACGCACAGCATCCGCATCCGTGTCCGGGTCCGCACCTCGTGCTTCTCATGCCCGTCGAGCAGGTACATGGTGCCCGGGGCGAGGTCGTAGGTGCGGTCGTTGGTCAGGTCGTGGAGGGTGCCTTCCCCCTCGACCAGCCAGACCGCTTCCACATGGTTCTGATAGTGGAAGACGTGAGAGGTACCGGCTTCGATGGTCGTCTCGTGGAACGAGAATCCGACTCCGTCACCGCCCAGCACGATCCGCTTGCTCCGCCAGTTCTCGGCACCGACATCGCGGTGGGTGCCGGTGATCTCCTCGGTGGTGCGCACGATCATCGGTAGATTTTTCCTTTCAGCTGCAAACGGTTTCGACGGAGTCGCTCAGAAGGTGCAGGCCCTGGTCGAGTTCGTCGTCGGCGATCGTCAGCGGCGGGAGCAGTTTGACGACTTCGTCGGACGCACCCGAGGTCTCGGCCAGCAGGCCACGCTCGAACGCGACCTGGCAGACCTTTCCGGCCTGCGAGGCGTCGTCGAAGACCAGCCCGTGCACCAGGCCACGGCCCCGAGTGGACACCCCCGGAACGGCCCCGGCGATCTCCTCGAGCGCCGTGGCCACCCGCTTGCCCTTGGCGAGGGTGGCCTTCTCCAGTACATCATCGGACCAGAAGTGCTCGAGCGCCACCTGCGCGGTGGTGAAAGACGGATTGTTACCGCGGAAGGTGCCGTTGTGCTCACCGGGTGACCACACATCGTGCTCCGGCTTGAACAGCACCAGCGCCATCGGCAGGCCGTAACCGCCGACAGACTTGGACAGCGTCACGATATCGGGGGTGATACCGGCCGATTCGAAGGAGAAGAACGGGCCGGTCCGGCCGCAACCCATCTGGACGTCGTCGACGATGAGCAGGATGCCACGGGCGGAGCACAACGAGGCCAGGTGCCGCAGCCATTCGTCGCGCGCCAGGTTCACCCCACCCTCGCCCTGCACGGTCTCCACGATGACGGCGGCCGGACGATCCATACCGGAGGACGAATCGTCGAGCACCCGTTCCATCCACAGGAAATCGGCGGTGGCGCCGTCGAAGTAACCGTCGTACGGCATCGGGGTGGCGTGGTTGAGCGGGACGCCGGCGCCTGCCCGCTTCATGGCGTTACCGGTCACCGACAGTGCGCCCAGCGTCATCCCGTGGAAGGCGTTGGTGAAGCTCATGATGGTCTGCCGGCCGGTCACCTTACGGGCGAGTTTGAGGGCGGCCTCGACCGCGTTCGCGCCGGTCGGTCCGGGAAACTGCACCTTGTAGTCCAGGCCGCGGGGTACCAGGAGGGTGTCGCGGACGGTCTCCAGTAGTTTGCGCTTGGCCACTGTCGACATATCCAGTCCGTGCGTAATTCCGTCACCGGCGATGTAGTCGATCAGCGCCGATTTCAGCACCGGGTGGTTGTGCCCGTAGTTGAGCGCGCCCGCCCCCGCGAAGAAGTCGAGAAAATCTTTACCGGACTCATCGCGCAGCCATGCGCCCTGCGCGGTCTCGAAGACCGTCGGCCAGGAACGGCAGTAACCTCGGACATTCGATTCGATTTCGTCGAAGATCGTCGTTTCGGCGGCAATCATGAGTGTTCCCTTTCGGTTTTACGGGCGATCGGGGAAAGGTGATACAGGTCCTCGGCGGCATGGCTGTCCGGAAAAACATCCGGTTCGAACAGCTCGCTGCGCACCATTTCGGCGCCACGGCGGCGGGCCAGCGACGCGAACATGGCGATCGAGGCGGGATTGTCGGGGGAAACGGTGGTCTCCAGCGCCTCGACGGCGCCGCCGGTCGGATGACCGGGCGCGGTGACGGTGGATACCAGCCAGTCCAGCATGGCGACCCCCAGGCCACGGCCACGCTGGTCGGCGTCCACGGCGACCTGCCAGACGAACAGGGTGCCGGGCGCTTCGGGTCTCACATAGCCGGTCACGAATCCGACGACTCGGCCTTCGCTCTCGACGACTACCGAACTGCCGGCGAAATCGCGACACCACAGCAGGTAGGCGTAGCTCGAATTGACATCCAATACTTGCGACTCGTCGGCGATCTGCCACAGTCGCGCGGCGTCGGTGATCCGCGGTGCCCGCAGGACCACGCCGGTACTGGCGGGCTCCGCATCGGTGGCGGCGGACGAATTGGCCGAGCCGTTGCCGGCGGCGCCGCCGGTCTGCGTGGACTCAGTTTGTAAAGACATACAACTCCGATGTCTGCGTGCAGTACTTTCCCAGGCTCACGAATCAACTGCGCGGCGACTGGTCGAGCTCTTTACGGTCGTGTTACGGGCGTGTTAAGTGGCCCCTTTCGTTGAATAACCCGAATTCGGAGAACGAAACGCCCGATTCGGCGGGGCGCTCCTCACATTCCACCCCGCCAGGGCATGCAGCCGCCGGTGTCCCGGCGGCCGGAGACGGGCCGCGACCCGTGCCGGGACGGGCGCAACGGCGGCTCGCGCGTACGGCCACCGCCCCGCCGGACACCGGCGGATCGGCGTACGACCGGCCCGAGTCGGCGGCCGCCGCGGTCACCCGCCGCGATACCGGGCGCACCCGCCGCGATCCGTCCTCGCGCCGCCGGTCCAGTAGATCCACAGCGGTGACCGACGTGTTCAGGGGGGTGCGGAGTTCGTGACAGACGTCACTGGAGAGCCGTGGATCCCGGCGGACGCGAGCGCGGGCGGTCGTCGCCGGGCCAGAGGGCGATACGACAGCGGTATCCATCCGATTGCGCAGCGCCCATCCCCTCGCATCGAGTCCGATACGAGTCGCGCCCGTCGCACTGCCCATGAGCTAGCGCTGGACGCCCAGCCGGTGACCGGGACCGGGAACGGCGGCCACGGCATTCTCGGCCACCGCGACGTCGTAGCCCTCGTTCTCCACGGCCGGGCGCACAACACCCCGGACCCGCTCGCCGTCCTCCACGATCATCAGGTTCGCGCTCAATATTCAATCCCTTGCAGACACACGTGACGTGCCGCGGCGCGGGTTTCGCATCCCGTACCGACGCGACAGCCCGCTACTCAGCTAACTCGAGCAACCTTTCGGTTATACGGATAGCCAGAATGCCTGCCGGGTAAACCCCCAGAGTGAAATGCCTCACGTTCAGATATCGCCGACGCGTTCCAAGCGGAAGAAATTGCTGGGCGTGCCGTCCGGACGCATCTCTTGGTACCGGAAGTTCAGTTTCCGGGCGTCGAAGGTTGCGAACCAGTCCGCCCAGCTGACCGGCTGCAGTACCGCACCACCGTAGTGCGGGAAATCCAACCGCAGGACGCCCACCTCGCCGTCGTACTGACTGCCGGGCGTCGTCGCCGGGTTTGCCCCGCGCCGCTGGGCCCACTGGCGGATGACCTCATGATTCGTGGTGACCATGGTTGTTCCGGGAGCGGCGGACAGGCCACCCTTCATGACGAACCTCCTTGCGGTAGGTGCGTACGTGCTCTCCCCGCGCGACCTCGGTAGCCGCACCGGCTTTCCCGTCTTGTACCCGACTTCGCACTCTTGCAAACACAGCGGACACGAGATGTCCGCGGTGTCCGCCGCCCCGTCCCCCACCCGGAGCCGCCGCCGTCCCGGCCGGTTCGCCACATTGCCCAGGATTTGCCGGGGCCGGCTATCGGATCATCCGGCGGCGGGAATCGGGGTCAGCGCGACTGTGATGTTATCGCTGCCACCACAGACGACGGCGTAATCCACGAGCGCCCGCGCGCCCTCGGCGATCGGCACGCCGAGCACCCGCCGCGCCAGATCGGCCGCGCCGGGCAGATAGTTCCACAACCCGTCGGTACACAGCAGGAGCGAACCGGGCGTATCCACGTAGTAGGTACGGATACTGTCCGCGGACCACGGCTGCTGCCCGGCGTCGGCCCCCAGCCAGCGCATCAGGGTATGCGCCCGGGGATCGGCCATGGCGGCTATCTCGTCCATGGCGCCGGCTTCCACCAGCGTCTGTGCCCACGAATCGTCCAGGGTGAGCTTCTGCGCCCCGGCCAGCGGCTCCGGATGGCCCGACCGGGCCGGCTGTTGGGCCGCGGGCTCGCCCGCCGCCAGCCAGTAGGCACGGCTGTCGCCGATATTCGAGACGGTGATCGAGATACGGCCTCCGGTCTCGGTGCGCACGATCGCCGAGACATAGGTGCACGACGGCGCGTCACCATCGGGGCCGACCAGATTGCGCACCGCTTCCGAGGCCGCCGCCATCCCCGCGGCGGTGGCCTCCTCGGCCGTACGATCACCGGCCAGCGCCGCCACACACGCATCGACCCCGGTACGCACGGCAGTACCCGAGGCGGCCTGCGGATCGGGCGAGGAGGAGACTCCGTCGCAGACCACCAGCACGATGGTCCCCGGCTCCCCGTTCTCGTCCGGTACCACCGCGGCGGCCACGGCATCCTCGTTGCGCGCGTGCAGGATTCCGCGATCGGTGACCAGACCGGCGACACCCAGATCGGCCTCGAACCGGTCCTGGACGCGGTGCGGATGCTCACAGGTGGGACAGCGCGGGCCCCGGCTCTGCGTCCCGCAGTTCACGCACACCACTTCGGCGAGCTCGTCGTCCGGCAGAGCGACCCGGTGGACACCCGAGCCCAGCGACTGTCGCGGCACGGTCGCTTCCGCGGCGGCGGTACGGCGACGGGTATCGAATGTTTCCCGCACTCGCGGTACCGGCTCGGTCACCGCGTCGAGAATATCCGCCGGGTCGGCGCCGCCGGCGTTCGCGTCAGGGTTCATCCGGCCGCCACATTCATGAGTAGTTTCCGGTGCTCGCCGATCCGGACGAACCGGATATCTCGGGTCCGCACACCGACCCCCTTCGTTCGACCCGTTCCGTACTGACGATCGACGATAGTACGCGGTACGCCGCTGAGTGAGTTCACCCGCGCTCCCGCACCACTCGCACCGCTTTGCGCGCCGCCACCAGCACCGGATCCCATACCGGTGAGAAAGGTGGCGCATAGCCGAGATCGAGTGTGGTCATCTGCGCCACCGTCATTCCCGCGGTCAGCGTCACGGCCGCGATATCGACCCGTTTGCCCGCGCCCTCCCGGCCTACGATCTGCACCCCGAGCAGGCGGCCGCTGAGTCTCTCCGCCAGCATCTTCACGGTCATCACGGGCGCGTCCGGTAGATATCCGGCGCGGCTGGTGGATTCGATGGTGGCGGTGACGTACTGCAGACCCACCGCGCGAGCATCTTTCTCCCGCAGGCCCGTTCGCGCCACCTCGAGGTCGCAGACCTTGCTGACGGCGGTGCCGACGACACCGGGGAAGGTCGCGTACCCGCCGCCGATATTGGCGCCGATGATCTGACCGTGCTTGTTCGCGTGGGTACCCAGCGCGATATGCCTGCGCATCCCCGAGACCAGGTCCAGCACCTCGACACAATCTCCGCCGGCCCAGATGTTGTCGTACCCCGTCACGCGCATGGCCGAATCGGTGAGCAGCCCGCCGTGGTTCCCGGTCGGTAGCCCGCTCGCGGCGGCCAGCCTTGTTTCAGGCACCACCCCGATCCCGAGAACCACCACATCCGCCGGGTGTTCGCGCCCCGCGGCGAACACCGACCGGACGCGGCCGTCGTCCCCGGTACGGATCTCGGTGACCTCGCTGTCCCCGACCACGGTCACGTCCAGGCCCTGTAGGGCCTTACGTACCAGCACACCCATATCCGGGTCCAGGGTGGACATCGGCTGGGCGCCGCTGTGCACGATGGTGACCTCGTAACCGCGCCGGATCAGGGCCTCGGCCATCTCGACCCCGATGTATCCGGCCCCGACCACCACCGCGCGCCGGCCGGTACCGGCGGCCAATGCCGCGATCAGCGACTCGCCGTCGTCCAAGGTCTGTACGCCGTGGACTCCGGGCGCGTCGATTCCGGGCAGTGCCGGCCGGATCGGACGCGCCCCGGTGGCCAGAACGAGGTGGTCGTACCCGGTCCACGTTTCGGTACCGGTGGCCAGTTCCCTGCTGCGCAACCGGCTGCCGGCTACATCGAGTTCGACGACTTCGTGGCGCAGGCGTACATCGATACCGCGCGCCCGATGCTCCTCGGGCGTCCGGGCGATGAGGTGATCACGCTCGCGCACATGCCCGCCCACCCAGTACGGGATACCGCAGGCGGAGTACGAGGTGAAGTGCCCGCGTTCGAACACCACGATCTCGAGGTCCGATACGTCCCGGTGACGCCGCGCCTGGGCGGCCGCCGACATTCCGGTCGCATCCCCGCCGACGACCACCAACCGCTCTGTCATGAGATCAAACTACCCAGCCGGCGCCCGATGCCATCCGCACCGCCTGCCTACCGGCTCGGCTCCGGCACGATGCCACCGCGGGCCGGCCACAGTTCGGCCGACGCCGGGCCGAGGTACCCGCCGCCGGCGCCGGATCCGGTTGGCTCGGCCGCCGCCGGTGCCGCCATTCCCGCAACAGGGCACCGACCGGCAACGGGCCCCGCCGCCGTGGTGGCGGCCAGGAGCCTCCCCTCCGGGCCGGATGATCTTCGGTTCCCGGCCGGGTCCACCTCGACCTCAGGCGGGCCGGGTGCCGATGAGCGGCAGGCGGCTCGCCGCGCCGCGCGCCCGGCCCCCGGAACTGGTGGTCTCCGCCCCGGCGCGGTCGGTGAAGGTCAGGATGCCGTCCTCGATCGGGCTCTTGCGCAGGTAGGAGCGGTCGCGGAAGTAGCTGTTGACCACCTTCCACGGGCCGCCGGTCCCCTGCCGCGGCATCACCGCGTCCCCGCGCTGGATATACCCGGAACTCAGCGCCCCGCCCATCACCGACACCTCGGAGCGGTCGGAATCCTGCGCCCGGACCACGAACCGGGTGTATCCCTTGTCCCGCATCCGGTTCAGCACCCGGCAGAAGTACTCGGCGGCCAGATCGGCCTTCAGGGTCCAGGAGGCATTCGTGTACCCGAGCACCATCAGGGCGTTCGGCACACCGTCGAGCAGTGACCCCTTGTACATGACCCGGTCCCGGGTGACCACCGGTTCACCGTCCACCTCGAGCGCTACGCCGCCCAGGATCTGAATGGTCAGCCCGGTGGCGGTGATGACGATATCGGCTTCGATCTCTTCGCCCGAGGAAACCCGGATACCGGTTTCGGTGAAGGTCTCGACGGTGTCGGTGACCACCGAGGCGTCGCCGCGGCGCAGGGCCTTGAACAGGTCGCCGTCGGGTACGACGCACAGGCGCTGATCCCACGGCGCGTACTCCGGGGTGAAATGACGCATGTCCACCCCGGGGCCGACCGCCAGCCGGACCCACTTCAGGAACAGCTGCCGGGCCAGCTTCGGCTGCCGCCGCGACAGCTGGTAGCCGGCCTGCTGCACCGCGATATTGCGGGCGCGACCGACCTGATAGGTGAGCCCGGCGGGGGACCCGACCTTCGTCATCCCCAGCGCCACCGGGTCGTCACCCGGGATGGAGGCGATATAGGCGGGCGATCGCTGCAGCATGGTCACATGGGCGGCCTCGCCCACCATGGACGGCACCAGCGTGATCGCGGTGGCGCCGCTACCGATCACGACCACCTTCTTGTCCCGGTAGTCCAGGTCTTCGGGCCAGTGCTGCGGATGCACGATCCGCCCGGTGAACGCGTCCTCGCCGGGGAACGACGGCCGGTGGCCGTTGTCGTAGTCGTAGTAACCGGTGGCCCCGACCAGGAAGGTGCTGGTCCAGATCTCCTCGGCGCCGGTCGTCTCCTCGAGCACCCGCACCGTCCACCTGTTGTCCGGGCCGGACCAGCTCGCCGAAACCACCTTGCGGCCGAAACGGATCTTCGGCGTCACACCGTATTCGTCGGCGGTCTCGGCGATATAGCGGCGGATACCGGCGCCGTCGGCGAGCATGCGGGTACCGCGCCAGGGCCGGAAGCCGTAGCCGAACGAGTACATATCGGAGTCGGAGCGAATTCCCGGATAGCGGAACAGGTCCCAGGTGCCGCCGACGGCGGTGCGGCGCTCCAGGATCGCGTAGCTGCGCCCGGTGTTCTCCTTCTCCAGGTGACAGGCCACATCGATACCGGACAGACCGGCTCCGATGATCAGTACGTCGACATGCCGCGTCATTGCGTTCCTCGTCTGCTCGTGCCCGGGGTCGTCGCCAATCATGACAGACACACCTTTTATCTGTAACCGAGAGTACTTGATAAACCCTCGGCTGCACGCCGGGTTGCGCACGCCGATCCGATGAGCCTGCGGCGCCCGGCCGATCCCGTGGAACGGAGTCTCCGGCCGCCCGGATGCCTCGGTTTTCAGCAGAACCCTCAGCAGCAGACCGCTGCCACAGCAGCCGTGAGACCGCCCGCCGAGGTGAGCCCGATCGGCACCACAACCCGCGCACCCCGCCATCGGCCTCCCTCCGCCGGCCGGGCCGATGCACTCTCCCGCGGCGGCCGGCCGTTGCGCCATCGGCGCCCCAGCGTGATCAGCACTGTCGCTATCGGCATCTCGGACCCCTCACACCCCGGCCGCCGGCACCGGGCGAGCACTCGGACCGGATCCGGCCCGCCCGGGCGACGGCACCACCCCCGCACGCAGCAGACTCTCCGCCGTATCACGCACCGTGTCGTCCACCGGGCGCATCGCGCACCCCAGGTCACGCCGGGCTCGCGCGGCGCTCACTCGCTCGACCTTGCCCAGCGCCGGAACTGTCAGCCGCAGCCCACGATCGAACAGCGCCACCAGGCGTACGAGTGGATCGGGCAGCGCACGGGTGGCGACGCGGAACCTGTGCGGCCCGTACGCCGCGGCCGGAATCTGCGCCATCCCGCATCCACACATGGTCACCGGCGCAGATGTAGCGGTTCCCGGCCGCGTGCGTGGTCTCCATGGCCAACCGGTGCGCCACCGCCAGATCGCGGACATCGACCACCGACCATCCCACGCGCGGCACACCCGGAACAGCGCCTGCCAGTAGCCGGCGGACCGGTTCGTGCGACGTGCTCGTCGCCGGAGACAGCACCGGCCCGAGAACCATTCCCGGGTTCAGCACGACCAGTTCGAGACCACGCGCCGCGGGTAGGGGCTCGGCGAATCAGTTCGCTGTCGTCGTCGGGCGGGGCCGCCGGGAAGGGCGAGGCCACATGCAGCACCTGCGCACAGCCCGCGACGGCTTCGGCCCAGCCGGCATCGCGATCGAGGTCGGCCGCGACGAATTCCAGGTCACCGCCCACGCGGGCGGCGTAGTCGACGAGATGCGCCCGCCTGCCGGTGCCGGTGAGATCGCGCACGGTGCGGCGCACCGCGTACCCGTGATCCAGTAGTTCGGCGATGTCGCCCGGGAGGCCGGCGTCAGTTCCGGCGCTCCGTACCACCATTTCGCCGATCGCGGCACTGCTGGCCGATCTCGCCACCCAGGGCTTCCGCTTGCTCACCGACCAGCTCTCCGCCGCCCGCGCCACCGCCGACTCCCCCACCGCGGCACTCCTCGCCCTGGAACAGTCCTATATCCGGTTCGCCCGGGAGCAGCCCGGCTACTTCCGGCTGATGTTCCGCCTGGAACTGTCACAGCCGGAGAAGCACCCCGATACCCGCGCGGCCGGCGAGGCCGCCTTCGGCGTACTGGCCGACGCGGTCGAAGCCTGCGTGATCGCCGGCGAACTGCCGCCGGAGCGCGCCGAACCGACCACCCTCACGCTCTGGGCGCTCGGCCACGGCTTGGCGTCGCTGTGAGACGGCCAGTTGGACAAACGCGGCACCCCGTTCGGTACGACCGCAGCTGCTCTGGTGGATTCGGTGGTCGACGGCATTCCCGGATTTCTCGGCGCCGGATCACCGCCCGTTCTCCCGCCGGAGTGAGCCGGCCGCCGTGGTGGGTATGCCCGGCATAGAGTGAACTGGACTCGGGTCCGCCCCACGCGGCCCGAGCCGACCAGGAGGATTGTTGTCGATGAATGCCACGAAGGCCCGCGCGGCCCTGTTGATCGCGGCCGCCGTGCTCACACTGGCCGGCTGTACCGAAATCGAACGGGCCATGAACAAGGGCGGCGACACCCCGTGCCGCGAGTACGTGGAGCAGGACCAGAAGACCCAGCGCGTCACCATCACCAAGTTCCTGGAGGAGCAGCGGGGCGCGGAACCGAGCGGTACGAACGTGGACCTCTCCATCGCGGCGGTCAACGCGCTGTGCAGCGTGCAGGCCAACGCCGACACTCCGATCGAGCGGGCCGACGTCGCGGGTATCTTCATCCGCAAATGAACCGGCGCGCAATGATTTCCGAGACGTCGTAGCGCCCCGCCCGGGCGGCCCGGTCCGCACAACTCGTTCCGAGCCCACGAGCACACGGGGCTATACCACAAGCGTTTTCGGCCGCTCACGGACACCCGCTCGCTCCGGCGACCGCAATACGCAAGAATGTGTTTGCAAAAGTGCCGGCCACCACGAGCCGGTATCTCGGACGGCGGGTGTATCGAATCCCCGGACCGTCCGATACGGGGCCGGCGACGATGCACAAGGGAGCGAGATGTTTCATCGGATCGATTCGGCAACGCCACCGCGGTGCCATTCCACGGCACGGAGTTGCTGATGGCGTATCGCAGCGACCGGGTCGCGGTAACGGATCGGGCCCGCAACGCGTTACGCGAGTTGATCGAACAGCACGGGCCCATCCTGCTGTACCTCCCGCACCGCGATTCCGCCGACCCGCAACCGGACTGGCTACCGATCCGCGATTTCCGCGCCGCCGAGGGAGATACTCTGTTCGGCCGTCTCGCCTGGCATACCGAGCTATGGATGAGCACGGAGGCCTACACCCGTTTCGAGCGCGAACATCTCACCGTGGACGTGCCCGCCGACGCCGGTCCGGCACCCGGCGGTGATTCGAACGGCGGATCGCCGCCCGAAGAGGCCGCCATCTTCCTGCTCCGCACCCGTCGGCTCAGTGCCGCGGAAGCCGCCGCGCTCGACAGCCGCAAGCGCGGCGGCCACGGCACCGCCACCTGACCCGGCCGGTCTCAGCGGCCGGGCAGTAACCGCTG
>NZ_JBKOOL010000006.1:0-73160 GCF_046764065.1 Nocardia sp. NPDC002869 | reverse complement strand
CGCGTCCGGGCCGCGATCGACGGCTGCCAGGCGGCGAGTGACTTTCGTCACTCGCCGCGCCACGGGCCGCGTTTCGAGAGCGGGCAGCACCCGAGGGCACCGGCAGTGGGCGCGGTGGCCGGGTCCCCTCAGAATATGAACGAGGTGCCATAACCCGTCGTCTGCACCGTGCCACCGGTGGTATCGGCACGCACGGTGACGAACGGCATGGCCGAGGCCGGAGACAGACAGCCGTTGACCTGCAACGGGGTATTGCTGTGCGCGAAGGTGTACGGGAAGGTCGACTCCGCGTCGAGTTCCGCCGCGCCGATCACGGCCGTCGTCACCGTGCCGGGAGCCAAGTTGACCGCGAGCTCGCCGGCGAGGCCGCTCTCGACACCGAAGGCCTGCGCCAGAGCAGCGTTCACACCGGCACTGACGCCGACCTCGGGCGGTGTCAGCACGTCGAGCCAGGGATCGGCCATAGGTTGTCCGTTCCCTTCGGGGTCCGGCTCGACCATAGGCGGTTCGACCGCACCGGGGGCGAGATCAACCCCGAAATCGACACCCGCCTCAGGTGCGACCTCGGTGGAGGCACCGACACTCGGCGCGATGGCGACCGAGATACCGTTGGCTATATCGATGGCGCAGCCGAGCAGATAGCCGGCGACGATTTCACCGCCGCGCAGCGGTGCGCCGCCGTCGGCGGCGACCGAGAAGTCCCCGGATACCTTGATCGCGTGCGCGAAGGGCACCCCCATAGCCGTGTCACCGGACGGCTCGGAAGTACTGGAATTCGCGGACGCCACCACGCGCAGCCCACCGGAATCGATTTCCCCCGGCGCTGCCCGTGCCGCGGTATCGACAGTGGAGACAGCGCCGGTGACGACCGATATCACCGCGGCGAGCGTGGCCACAATGGATGAATACTTGTGGTTCATCGTGCTCCAGTCCTCATGTTCGGATCGAAAATTCACACGAACTCGGACACCGCCGACTGTCACGAAACCCGGATCGCACAGGCGAACCCGATTTCCAGGCGATTACCCCGGAAGCAAAATATCCGTACCGCACCCGAGATTCGCCGATGAATCGGTAAGCAGTACTCGCGGAGCATCATAAACACTTGTGCCCGGTACCGGGCACAGGCCACGCGCCGAATACTCCACTGATCGGCGCACAATCGCCGTCCATCCCCCTTCCGGAACCGGGGCGGCCGAGCAGACGGCACCTCGCGGCAGAAATCGTCACGACCTCTGTCCGCTGTGGACAGCACGGCACGGTCCGGGCCCACCGACGATCATCCGCCCCGGCGGACGCTGCGGACCGCTGCCGCCGCGCGGCTCAGTGCGCCGCCGCGTCCCAGCTGCGCCCGAGGCCGACCGAAACACTGAGCGGGACGGAGAGTTCGATGGCGGAGGCCATCTGCTCCCGGGCCAGCTCCTGCAACTGTTCCCGCTCACCCGGAGCGACCTCGAAGACGAGTTCGTCGTGGATCTGCAGCAGCATCCGCGACCGCAGCCCGGACTCGGCCAGCGCGCTGTGCACATTGATCATCGCGACCTTGATGATATCGGCGGCGGTGCCCTGGATCGGGGCGTTGAGCGCCATCCGCTCGGCGGCCTCGCGGCGCTGGCGGTTGCTGTGGTCGAGGTCGGGCAGGTAGCGGCGCCGGCCGAAGAGGGTCTGCGTGTAGCCCACCTTGCGGGCCTGCTCCACCACGGCGTGCAGATAGTCGCGGATACCGCCGAACCGGGCGAAGTAGATATCCATCTGCTCCTTCGCCTCCTGGGTGCTGATCTTCAGCTGAGCGGACAGACCGTAGGAGCTGAGGCCGTACGCGAGGCCGTAGGACATGGCCTTGATCCGGCGGCGCATCTCCGGGGACACCTCGGAGATCGGAATGTCGAACGCCTTGGAGGCGACGAAACTGTGCAGATCCTCGCCGGAGTTGAAGGCTTCGATCAGGCCCTCGTCCCCGGAGAGATGGGCCATGATCCGCATTTCGATCTGGCTGTAGTCGGCGGTCATCAGCGATTCGTAGCCCGGGCCGACCACGAAGGTGTCGCGGATCATCCGGCCGGTATCGGTACGGATGGGAATATTCTGCAGATTGGGTTCGGTGGACGACAGCCGCCCGGTGGCGGCGATGGTCTGGTTGAAGGTGGTGTGGATCCGGCCGTCGTCGGCCACGGATTTCAGCAGGCCGTCCACGGTGACCTTGAGGCGGGTGGCGTCGCGGTGGGCGAGCAGATGCTGCAGGAAGGGATGCTCGGTCTTCTCGTAGAGCGATTCCAGCGCGTCCGCGTCGGTGGTGTAGCCGGTCTTCGTGCGCTTGGTCTTGGGCATATCGAGTTCGTCGAACAGCACCACCTGCAGCTGTTTCGGCGACCCGAGGTTGATCTGCTTGCCGATCACGTCGTAGGCGGCGTTCGCGGCCTCGGCGACCTTGTCCGCGAACTGCCGCTGCAATGCGCCGAGCTGATCGGTGTCGACGGCGATACCGGCGTCCTCGAGTTCGGCGAGCACCCCGAGCAGCGGCAGTTCCATCTCGTCGAGCAGCGGCGTGGATTCGATCTTGGTGAGCTCTTCGTCCAGGGCGTCGGCCAGATCGGCGACGGCGCGGGCCCGCAGCATTTCGTTCTGCGCGAGTTCGGCATCGACCGCGTCCTCGGCGTCCAGCAGGGAGAGCTGCGGCGCGGCCTCGGTCTCGGTGCGCAGTTCCCGGTGCAGGTACCGCAGCGACAGATCGTCGAGGTTGAAGCTGCGCTGTCCCGGCCGGACCAGATAGGCGGCCAGCGCGGTATCGCTGCTCAGGCCCCCCAGTGTCCAGCCGCGACCGCGCAGCGCGTGCAGCGCGCCCTTGGCCTCGTGCAGGGCCTTGCTGTGCGACGTATCGGTGAGCCAGGCACCGAGCGCCGATTCGTCCTCGGCGGTGAGGGCGGTGATATCGATATAGCCGGATTCGCCGTCCGCGGCGGCGATGGCGAGCGCGCGCACGTCACCGGCCGCCGGTGTAGTGGTGCCGGACAACGAAATACCGTGCCGGGCACCGGATTTCGCGTGCTCGGCGAGCCAGTCCGCGACACTGCCGGGCTCGAGCGTGCGCCCGCTGATCTCGAAACCCGATTCGGCCTCCACGGTGGGCGGGGCCAAGGTTTCGAAGAGCCGGTCGCGCAGGACCCGGAACTCCAGATCGTCGAACAGCTGGTGGATCCGCTCCCGGTTCCAGGCCCCCTGGGCCAGCTGATCGGGAGTGTAGGGCAGCGGGACGTCGCGAACCATTTCGGTGAGCTGACGATTGAGCACCACACTGCTCAGATTGGCGCGCAGCGAATCACCGACCTTGCCGCGGACCTCGTCCACCTTGTCGACGAGTGTGTTCAGATCCCCGTACTCCCGGATCCATTTGGCGGCCGTCTTCTCCCCCACGCCCGGGATACCGGGAAGGTTGTCACTGGGGTCGCCACGCAACGCCGCGTAATCCGGGTACTGCGCCGGGGTGAGACCGTATTTCTTCTCGACCTCCTCCGGAGTGAACCGGGTGAGATCGGAGACCCCTTTCCGGGGATACAGCACCGTCACATCGTCACAGACCAGCTGGATCGCGTCACGGTCGCCGGTGACCACCAGCACCCGGTATCCCTGCGGGACGGCCTGGGTGGTGAGCGTGGCGATGATGTCGTCGGCCTCGTAACCCTCGATCGCCATCACCGGGATACCGAGCGCGCCCAGCACCTCTTTGGTGAGTTCGACCTGCCCGCGGAATTCGTCGGGAGTCGCCGACCGGTTGGCCTTGTACTCCGGGTATGCCTCCACCCGGAAGGTCTGCCGGGAGACGTCGAAGGCGGCGGCCACATGGGTCGGTTTCTCGTCGCGCAGCAGATTGATGAGCATGGCGGTGAACCCGTACACCGCATTGGTGGTCTGCCCGGTGACCGTCTGGAAATTCTCCGCGGGCAGCGCGAAGAAGGCCCGGTAGGCCAGTGAGTGCCCGTCCAGTAGCAGCAGCGTGGGCCGATCTCCCGAGGAACCCGGGGCGGCGGAGGCGGACGTCGGCTGCGCAGTGGTCGGTGAGGTCACACCCCGAGAGTCTAGGGACCCCCACCGACACCCACCCACACCCGTACCGGGTCGGCCCCGGCTTCAGCCGACTCCCAGGTAGGCGGCCTGTACCGCGGGATCGTCGAGCAGCTCGCGGCCGCGCCCGGTCTTGGTGATCTTCCCGGTTTCCACGATGTAGGCGCGGTCACTGCGGGCCAGCGCCTGCCGGGCGTTCTGCTCCACCAGCAGCACGGTGGTGCCGGTGGCGTTGATCTCGGCGATGATCCGGAAGATCTGCTGGATCACCATCGGCGCCAGCCCCATGGACGGTTCGTCCAGCAACAGCAGCCGCGGCCGGGCCATCAGCGCCCGCCCGATGGCGAGCATCTGCTGTTCGCCGCCCGAGAGCGTGCCGCCGGCCTGTTTGCGCCGCTCCAGCAGCCGCGGGAACAGTTCGAAGACCCGCTCCAGAGCGGCCGCGTACTCGGTCTTCTTCGCGAAGGGCCGGGCGTAGCAGCCCATATCGAGGTTCTCCTGCACGGTCATCCCCGGGAACACACCCCGGCCCTCGGGCGCCTGCACCAACCCCCCGATCACCCGCTCGTGTGCCTTCAGCCGGCTGATATCGCCGCCCTCGAACCGGATCTGCCCGCGAGTCAACGGCAGCAGCCCCGACAGGGCACGCATGGTGGTGGTCTTCCCGGCGCCGTTCGCGCCCAGCAGGGTGACCAGTTCCCCCGGGGCGACCCGCAGCGAAATACCGTGCAGGGCTTGGATCCTGCCGTAGCCGACAACCATATCGGTGACCTCGAGCAGTGGCTCGGTGCCGGTGTCCTTCGCGAACTGGTCCGGTGCCGTGGTCATCCGCGCTCCTCCGATCCGTTCCCGGCGTCGCCCGCCGTGTTCTTCTCCGCGCGCAGCGCCGCCGTGGACGCCGCGAGGTCCGCCGAGGTCAGCTCCTCGTCCGGGACGCCCAGGTAGGCGGCGATGACCGCGGGGTCGGTGCGGATCTGCTCGGGTAGGCCGTCGGCGATCTTGCGCCCGAACTCCAGCACCACGATCCGGTCGGTGACTCCCATCACCAGCCGCATATCGTGCTCGATCAGCAGCACGGTGAACCCGTCGTCGCGGATCTTGCGGATCAGGTCCATGAGCGCGGATTTCTCACTCGGGTTGAACCCCGCGGCCGGTTCGTCCAGGCACAGCAGCTTCGGTTCGGTCGCCAGCGCCCGCGCGATCTCGAGGCGCCGCTGATCGCCGTAGGAGAGGTTGCGGGCCTTCTCCACCGCGCGCGGCGCGATCCCCACGAACTCCAGCAGTGCCATCCCGCGTTCGATCGCGTCGCGTTCCTCCCGCCGATGCCGCCGCGTCCGCAGGATCGCGCCCGGCACCGAGGTCCGGTGCCGGGCGTCGGTGCCCACCACCACGTTCTCCAGTGCGGTCATCTCACCGAAGAGCCGCACGTTCTGGAACGTCCGGGCGATCCCGAGCCGGGTGATCGCGTTACGTTTGCTCTTGGTGAGCGGTTTCCCGTCGAAGTACACCGCGCCCGCCGCGGGCCGGTACACCCCGGTGATCGCGTTGAAACAGGTCGTCTTCCCGGCGCCGTTGGGGCCGATGAGACCCAGGATCTCGCCGCGCCGGATCTCGAAACTCACCGCTTCGAGGGCGGTGAGCCCGCCGAACTTCACAGTGAGGTTCTCGGTACGCAGCAGCGGCGCCCCGACCTCGGTGCGGATCTCCCGGTGCGCGGCCACCACCTCGGCCACCGTCGCCGCGTCGGCCAGCGCCGGATCGACGGCGGCCACATCGACCTCACCGGCCGATGCGATCGGTTGCTCGGCCGCGTAACCGGCGGCCAGGTCCTCGTTGTCGAATAACGCGTCACCCGCGTTCGGCCCGGTCACGAGGTCGCCTCCCCGGCGGGCCGGCGGACGGCCCGCACGATCTGGCGGCCGTAGGCGAGCAGTTTCTGCCGGACCGGGAACAGGCCCTGGGGTCGCAGGATCATCATCACCACCAGTGCGATTCCGAAGTACAGATATTTGAGGTCACCGAGACTCTGCGCACCGCCGGCATAGAACATGAGCACACTGCTCAGCAGCAGCACCGCGTACACCGCCGCGAGCACGGTCACCGCGAGATACCCCCAGCGCCACGGGCCGGTCAGCTCCCGGGCCCGCAGCCGCCAGCCCACCAGCAGCGCCGCGATCACCACCACCGCGACCGCGAGCTGGACGTATCCGGTGGTCTCGTCATCGGTGATCTCCACCGACATCAACCGGTTCGGCAGGTACACCACCAGGAAGGCCCCGACGATCACGCCGAGTTTGTTGCCCTGGCCGCCGATCACCACCGCGCACAGGAACAGCATCGAGTTGATGATGTTGAACCCGGTCGGGTTGATGAACTGCACCTGCCCGGCGAACAGGGCGCCGGACAGGCCACCGATCCCGGCGCCGATCATGAACGCCCACAGCTTGAACTTGAAGGTGGGCACACCCATGATCTCGGCGGCGTCCTCGTCCTCGCGGATGGCCACCCACGCCCGGCCGACCCGGCTGCGTTCCAGGTTGCCGACCAGCAGCAGCACCGCCACCACGGCGAGCATGCCGACCCAGTACCACCAGGTCCCGGAGTTGGCGCGGTCGATCAGGTCGGAGCTGCCCGGGTCGCCGACGTTTCCGGCCGAGAACACACCGTTGGGCCGGGACTCCGATTCGCCGATATGCGGATTGGCGATGCCGGACAGACCCAGGCTGCCGTTGGTGAGTTCGCCCAGGTTGTCGGCGAGCAGGCGGACGATCTCACCGAAGCCGAGGGTCACGATGGCCAGATAGTCCCCGCGCAGCCGCAGCGTCGGCGAACCGAGGATCAGCCCGGAGACCGCGGTCACCAGGATGGCCAGCGGAACACAGGCCAGCCACGCCCAATCGGAGTGCAGCCGACCGCCGTCGGTCTGGTTCCACGGACTGTTCGGGCTGGTCAGCAGGCCGACGGTATACGCGCCGACCGCGTAGAAGCCGACGTAGCCGAGATCCAGCAGCCCGGCCTGGCCCACCACCACGTTCAGGCCGATGGCGATCAGGGCGTACATGGCGAACTGCGCCATGACCCCGCCGAAGCTGGTCCCCGGGGTGTCCAGCAGCGGCGGCGGGAACAGCGGCAGCAGCGCCGGCACCGCGAGGGCGGGGATACCCACCGCCCATTGCGCCGGACGGCTCAGCCCGGCCCACCAGGCGCGGATCTCGTCGCCCAGCCCGTGCCCCGCGGTTTTATCGATCTGCACCGTGCTCATGTGCGGGCCCTCCCGAGACTTTCACCGAGAATGCCGGTGGGCCGGAAGAACAACACCAGCACCAGCACCACGAACGCCACCACGTCCCGCCATTCGGTACCGAACAGCATCTGGCCGTAATTCTCGACCAGGCCGAGCAGCAGACCACCGAGCAGAGCGCCGCGCAGGTTCCCGATACCGCCGAGCACCGCGGCGCTGAACGCCTTGATGCCGAGCACGAACCCGCCGGAGAAGATGATGGCGTTGGGAATCTTCATCACGTACAGCATTGCGGCGGCACCGGCCAGCAGACCGCCGATGAGGAACGTCAACATGATGACCCGTTCCCGCGAAACCCCCATCAACGTGGCGGTATCGGGGTCCTGGGCCACCGCGCGGATACCGCGCCCGAACCGGGTGCGGTTGATGAGCACCTCGGCCAAGACCGCCAGTGTCACCGCCGACACCACGATCACCAGCGTCACATTGGTGACGTCGGCGCCGCCGATGGTGAACTGCACCGTCGGTTCGACCAGCATGATCGGCTGCTGCGCATTGGTACCACCCAGGTCCGGCCACAGCTTCGGCAGCACGAAGTGCACGAACTCCTGGAGTACGAACGACATGCCGATCGCGGTGATCAGGAAGGTCAACGGTTTGGCACCGCGGCGGCGCAGCGGACGATAGGCCGCGCGTTCCAATCCCACCGCGGCCGCACCCGACACCGCCATCCCGAAGAGCATCGCCAGGCCCATATAGGTCACCGTGAGGATGACGCCCTGGCTGTAGACATTGCCGCTGGGCGCGAACCCCAGCAGCATCAGGCCCACGTACTGCCCGAACATCCCGAGCATGAACACTTCGGAATGCGCGAAATTGATCAAGCGGAGTACCCCGTAGACCAGGGTGTACCCCACCGCTACCAGCGCATATATCGCACCATAGGACAAACCGTCGACCGTGAGCCGCCAGAATTGATCGATAACACCCTGGTAGTTGAAGTCGATCGATCCCTGCGCGAGAACGGCCGCGGCGGCCGGCAAGGATGCTGTCATTCGAAATCCGCCCTCATCGTCATCGGACCCTCGCCCGAGCAGCGCGCAGTACGCGCCCCCGGCGAATGCCGGAGCGCGTACCGCCCGCCGACCGTTATCCGACCTTGTAGACCCAGATCAGCGCGGAGGACAGTTCACCGTCCGCATTCCACTGGTAGTGCCGGGCCAGGCCCTCCCCGCTGTACCCGCGGACGAACTCCAGCAGGTCGGGGCGGGTGAGTTTGCCGGCATCGATACCGGCCGCGAGGATGGTGGTGAGGTCGTAGCCCTCCACCGAGTACACGCCCGGCGCCTGGCCGTTCAGTTCCTCGTAGGCCTGGGAGAACTCGTCCGGCCCGGGGCCGCACGGGCACGACAGCAGCGCGCCCTCCGACGAGCCGCCCGCCTGCGAGACGAACTGCGGATCGTTGGTGCCGTCGGCGGAGACGAAGGTCGCGTCCACCCCGCCGGACCGCAACTGCTGCACCAGCGGTGCCGCCTCGGCGTAGTACCCCGAGTAGAAGATCGCGTCCGGCTGGGCGCCGGAGATCTTGGTGACGGTGGCGGAGAAGTCCTTGTCGCCCTTTTTGATACTGGCCGCGCAGGCCGGATCGGCGGCCGCGCCCAGGCCGGCGGTAATGCTCTGGGCCAGACCCACACCGTAATCGGTGTTGTCCTGGACGACGCACACCTTCTTGTAGCCGGCCGTGCCGACCAGGTACTTCGCCACCGACGGGCCCTGCACATCGTCATTGGCCAGGCCGCGGAAGAAGGTCTTCCAGCCGTTCTTCGTCAGCGTGGCATTGGTGGCCGAAGAGGAGACCGCCACCAGCCCGGCATCGCTGAGGATCTGACCGGTGGCCTTGGTCTCGCCGGAGAACGCGGGACCGACCACACCGAGCACCGACGGATCGTTCACGATCTGCGGGATCACCTGGCTGGCCTTCTGCGGATCGCCCTCGGTGTCGTATTCCTTCAGCGTGATCCGGCAGCCCGGATTCGCCTTGTTGTGCTGGTCCAACGCCAGTTTCACACCGTTGACGATATTGATGCCCAGTGCCGCGTCGGGGCCGGTCAGCGCGCCGGCCATGGCAATGGTGGTGGTCGGCGGGCAGGTGGCCGCCCCGTTGCCGGCCGGATCGGCCGCGGCGCCGCTGTCGGCGGCCGGTACTTCCTTACCCGCCGAGTCGATCTGCATCAGCGGTTGGATGGACAGTCCCCCCGCTCCCGCCGTATCCGCCTCACCGGCGGTTTTGTCGCCGCAACCTGTCAGGACCAGCGCCGCGGCAGCGCCGATACCCAGTATTGTGCGTACCGTGCGCCCGCGCCGGGGGACACCCGGCAGCCAAGTAGAATCAAGCACGATCTACCCCTATGTTCCTCATCAACCTCGGCCGGCCGAGGAAGCCGAAAACTCCGACTCGTGAGAAACATAGCTCCGGCATGTTGATCCCGTGTCACATTCGGATCATCGGGATGATGTCTTCGCACATTATTTTCCGGCCGGTGTTTCCGGGCTGTTAAGGCCGGTAAGCGCCCGCCGCGGGGATCACTGCGGGGTGAGGTTCTCCAGGACGACCTCGGCCACGGCCTTCATCGTGGTGCGGCGGTCCATGGCGGTGCGCTGGATCCATTTGAAGGCCTGCGGTTCACTGAGCCCCTGCGTCTGCATGAGCACGCCCTTGGCCCGTTCGACGAGTTTGCGCGTCTCCAACCGCTCGGACAGGCCCGCGACCTCGCTCTCCAGCGCGGTGATCTCGTGGAAGCGACTGGCCGCCAGTTCGATCGCCGGAACCAGATCGGATTTGGTGAACGGTTTCACGAGATAGGCCATGGCACCGGCGTCGCGCGCCCGCTCCACCAGGTCACGCTGACTGAACGCGGTCAGGATGACCACGGGCGCAACACGTTTGGAGGCGATCTCGGCCGCGGCATCGATCCCGTCCCGGCGCGGCATCTTCACATCCATGATCACCAGATCCGGCCGGTGCTCCACCGCGAGGTCCACCGCCTGCTGACCGTCCCCGGCCTCCCCCACCACCCGGTACCCCTCTTCGGTCAGCATCTCGACCAGATCCATCCGGATCAACGCCTCGTCTTCGGCGACGACCACGCGTTTCGCCGCGGCGTCCGCACTAGTGCTCATAAACGACCCCTCTGGTTCCGATGCCTCGTCCCGAGAGCACGGACGACGGATCTCGGCCGGGGTACGGCTGTCGATCCGCCGTCACGCGATCGGGTGGTGTAGAGACTACCTTTCACCGGGATCGGCGGTGCATATACCCTGCGTAACCGGGTTCCGGCCCTATCGGGTCCCCCGCGATTGGGTGTTCCGGGCCGGCAGCGGATACTATGTGCACCCGGTGCGCCGAGTTGGCGGAACTGGCAGACGCGACGGTCTCAAAAACCGTTGTCCGAAAGGACGTGTGGGTTCGAGTCCCACACTCGGCACCAAGGTCGGACGATATTTTCGAATCCGGCCGATTACCGTTCCGATGGCGAGCGCGGCTCCCGCCGCCACATATCACCCACGTACTGCGCTCTCAGGGTGGTCGCTCCGAGCTCGACGAACATCATCTCCTGGTCGCACGTACGGGCCTCGTCGATCGCGCGCCGGCTCCTCCTGATCCGCGCGGGGGCCGTCGGCGGCGAGGCGTTCGGTCGGCACCCGGGCCCGCCGGGCGCGATATCGGGAAGCGGGGTCAGACCCGTGGCCCGACCGCGGGAGGCGCCCAGCTGCCGTCGAGAATGCCGGATTCGGGCCAGTAGGCGCGCAGGACGAGCGAGAATTCGTCAGCGGGCGCGGGTAGCCAATTGGCGAGCTGTTTCGGATCGCTGGGGCCGGCACCACCGACGGTGAGGGTGAGTGAGCCGTCGTCACCGTAGGTGAGGTCCTGATTCCTGGTCCCCAGCGAATACCGGTCCAGTTCGTTGGAGTGGAAGAGGTGGCGGCTGTTGTAGACCGTCAGCGACCAGAACCCCCGCACCGGCGGCAACTGCCCGGCGGGAAAGTGCACCGTGTAGGTGCGGGCACCGTGCAGGCGGTCGCCGGCGTCGTCGAGATCCTGGTAATAGCAGGCGGTTTCGTCCGGTACGTCGGCGAAGATGTTCGCTTTCGCCATCGCGGTCCGGGAAAGGTAGTCGGTCCCGAACTCGGCGCCGTGGTGCCCGGTGGTCCAGTGCCGGGCCACCGGGATGCCGATATTGCGGAATTCGAACAACTCCCCCACCGCCACATCGGTGTCGACCGCGGCCTGCCGCAGCACCTCCGCGATCTCGCGGTCGTGCGCGGCCGCGGCGAGCACTGCGCGCAACCGCGCGTACAGGGCCTGCTCACCCGGCCGCGGCGGCACCTCGTCGAGCACCTCACCGAGTACGCAGAAGAACTGCTCCGGATCCACCCACTGCCGCTCGTGCCGGACGCGGGGCGCGGAACCCCCGCCGAAGGAGGGCGCCGACGACCGGTCGGCGATCCGCACACTGCCGTCGAACTCCGACAGCGGATACATGGTGATCCGGTCCACCAGCGGCGCGATCACCGCACGGTCGCGCGCGGTGTCGTCGAGGAAAACCCGGGGGATCACCGCCCCGCAGCGGGTGTCGTAGCGGAAGACACCGGTGATCCCGGCGGGCACCGTACCCGTCCACAATTCGTGCGCGAGCAGATAGAACCCGGGCGTGGTCCGGTACATGGCACCGAGCCGGGCGAACGAATCGGTGCGCTGATCCACCGCCTGATACACCCAGAACCGGTCACCGAATTCGGGTACCTGCACCACCGAGGGCTCCAGCCGCCCGTCCAAAACCCCGAACCCGTGGACCACGTCCTGATCCGGGCACGCGACGAGACGTTCCTCGGGCCGGAGATAATCGCCCAGCATGCTCAACGTGCCGGGTGGACCGGCGGGCACGGTCCCGGCCAGCAGCCCGGGCTCGGCGAGCTGATTCATCGCGACGCGGCGGTTGTGCATGTTCACCAGCGGCCAGCCCCACAGATACGCGGTCCGCGCTACCGTTCGCGCGTATTCCGGGGTCACCGTCGGTCCCGCGAAACCCACAGAACCGGCCATGAGCAGCCACCTTCCCCTCGCTCGACGGGTCCTCCGGGCATACTTCGGCAACCGTACGCCGCAGATCGTGTTCCCCGGCTCACCCGGACCGGGTGAACCGACCGGAGAAACCATCCGGGCATCCGGGACGGATCACCTCGCAATTCGAACTCCGCACGCGGACCGCACGGCCCCACCGGAGAGACGGCACGGTCTTCACGGAAACATTTTTCGTACCGCCGGGAAAAATCGGGCCGGATTCGTGTACGGCACGCTACATGCAGATGAATTGACACCCGGAGCGCTGTGAAATTGCACAGAGACCGGTGCTCAGCGCAGGCGGCGGGAATTACCGTGGCCGCTATGCACATCCTGTTCGTCTGCAATGGAAACGTGTGCCGTTCGGTGATCGCCGAACGGCTCACCCGTTCCATCGCGGTCGAATACCGGCTCACCGGCATCACCGCCGAAAGTGCCGGCACCCGGGCCCTGGTGGGCTTTCCGGTGGAGCCGCGGGCGGCCGAGGCCATCACCGGGCTCGGTGGGGATCCCGGTGGTTTCCGTGCTCGCAAACTCAGGCCCGAGCATAGCGATCGCGCGGATCTCGTACTCACCATGACCGAGAACATTCGCGACGAGGTGGGCGACACGGCGGCCGGCTCGAACTCACGGACCTTCACGCTGCTGGAGGCCTACCGAATCGCCCGCGTCACCGGCGCCCGGACCGTGGCCGATCTACATCGCCACCGGCACAACCTGTCGCGGGTCGGGCGGGAGAACATCGCCGACCCGGTGGGCCTGTCGGCCAAGTCGTACTGCGAGGTCGGTGACCGGATCGCCGACGCGCTGGTACCGCTGCTGGTCGCCCTGGCCCCCACCGCCACGCCCGGGGATCAGCATTGGGGCCGGCCGCCGCTGGTGGTGCAGCCGAATGCCGCCACGCCCCGGCTCTCACCACTGGTCGCGGCCCAGCACACCGGCTGGTACGCATGAGGACTCGAGCCCGAACACCGGTCTGACCGGCGCGCGGTCCGTCGCGGTTGACGACCCGCCGATTCCCCGCCGTGCCGCGGCAGGCCGCGGCCCCGCGGACCCGCGTCCGGCCCGCCGGGGCCCCGGACAACCGCGAATACCGGCGTGCAACCTGACTTTCCACGTTCCGGGCACTACACTCGCCATCCGGACCATCGTTCCGAAGAATCCGATCCCGTTGCAGGTTCGACACACGACAGGAATCAGGCATGCCGAAACGCATTTCGGATGTTTCGCTTCATGTTTATGTGACCCCGGAAATCCTGGACGATCTCGTCGACACCGTCCGAGCGGAACTGGACGAGCATCTGGGTGAGGGTGATATCTGCGCGTGGCGTTTCACCCTGCCCGTCGCCGAGGACGATTCCCGGCACCGCGAGTTCGACAACCGCTGGCGCACCGCGAATCCGGGGGCGCAGCCGCAGGGGCACGCGACGTTCGAGATCGCGCTGAGCCTGGCCGGCGATCCGGCCGAACTCACCGACGGCTATCTCGCCGCCCTCGAACACCGGCTGCTCCGGGGACTGGACGCACACGGCCCCGGCGCACCGTTCACCTTCAGCGCCGAACAGCGCACCGATCTCGGCGGGGAACCGCTGTTGCCGGAGCGACTCTGATCCGGCAGTTCGCGTCTGCTCAGCGGCGGGCCGGGAAGTGCCGGATCACGCCTTCCTGCACGGTCGTCGCCAGCAGGTCGCCCGCGCGCGAGTAGAACCGGCCCGTGGCCAGACCACGCGAACCCGCGGCGACCGGGGACTCGGTGGAGTACAACGCCCAGTCGTCGAAACGGAACGGCCGGTGGAACCAGATGGAATGGTTCACCGTGGCGGCCACGATCCGGTCCAGACCCCACGACAGGCCGTGCGTGGTGATGATCGAATCGAGCACGGTGGTGTCGGAGGAATAGCTCAGCGCCGCGACATGGACCAGCGGATCGTCGGGCAGAGTGCCGTCGGCGCGCATCCACACCCGGTTGTGATTGAGCTTCTCCCCGGTCCCCTTGAGAATCCAGGCCGGATCGTTCGTGTACCGCATATCGATCGGGTGCGGGGCGTTCACGAACATCTCGAGTTTGTCCTCGAACCCGGCGAAGCTCTCCTGGATCCGCGGCAGGGTCTCCGGGTCCGGCACCTCGGGCCGCTCGTGCGCGTGCTCGAGGCCCTTACCCCACTCCTGGAACGAGGCCAGCATGACGAACAGTTCCTGGCCGTCCTGGGTGGCGGTGACCGTGCGGTTGGCGAATGCCCGGCCGTCACGATGCCGCTCCACGTGGTACTCGATCGGCTTCTTCACATCGCCGCCGCGCACGAAATGAGCGTTCAGCACGTGGATCGGACGATGGCCGGCGGTCCGGCCCGCCGCGATCACCGCCTGGGAGACGAGTTGGCCGCCGAAGGTCCGGCTGGACACCTTCGCCGGATGGTGTCCGAGGAAGACGTCCTCGGACACCTCGTCGAGGTCCAGCAGTTCCAGCAGGGTGTCGAGATCGGTGTGGTTGTCCGTCTCGGTGTCGTCGACCGGCGCGCTCACCGAGCGGCTCCGCGATCCTCGGTCATCAGTGGTCCTCCTCGCCGATGCGGTGCACGTGGATCAGGTTGGTGGAACCGACGGTACCGGGAGGGGAGCCCGCGACGATGACCACGAGGTCGCCCTTGCGGTACCGGTTCATGCTCAGCAGCGCCTGATCGACCTGTTTGATCATGGCATCGGTGCTGTCCACGGTGGGCACGATGAAGGTTTCGGTACCCCAGGTCAGTGCCAGCTGGCTGCGTACTTCCGGAAGGGGGGTGAACGCCAGCAGCGGCAGCGGCGTGTGCAGCCGGGCCAGCCGGCGGACCGTGTCACCGGACTGGGTGAAGGCCACCAGGGCCTTGGCGTTGAGACGTTCCCCGATATCGCGGGCCGCGTAGGAGATCACACCGCGCTTGGTCCGCGGGGTGTGGGTGAGCGGCGGGACGTTGGTGGATTCGGTCTCCACCGCGTGCACGATGCGGGCCATGGTGCGCACGGTCTCGATCGGGTACCTACCGACCGAGGTTTCCCCGGACAGCATGACCGCGTCCGCGCCGTCGAGCACCGCGTTCGCCACATCCGAGGCCTCCGCGCGGGTGGGCCGGGAGTTCTCGATCATCGATTCGAGCATCTGGGTGGCCACGATGACCGGCTTGGCGTTCTCCCGCGCCATCTGGATCGCCCGCTTCTGCACGATCGGCACCTGCTCGAGCGGCAGTTCCACACCGAGATCACCGCGGGCCACCATGACCGCGTCGAACGCCAGGATGATGGCCTCGAGGTTGTCGATGGCCTCGGGCTTCTCCAGTTTGCCGATCACGGGCACCCGGCGGCCGACCCGGTCCATCACATCGTGGACGAGTTCGATATCCGAGGGGGAGCGCACGAACGACAGCGCGATGAAGTCCACGCCCAGGTTGAGCGCGAATTCCAGATCCTCGATGTCCTTCTGGGAGAGCGCGGGCACCGAAACGTCCATACCCGGCAGCGAAACGCCTTTGTTGTTGCTGACCGGGCCGCCCTCGGTCACTTCGCAGACCACGTCGTTGCCCTCGACGCGGATCACCTCGAGCCCGACCTTGCCGTCGTCGACCAGCAGCCGGTCGCCGGATTTGGCGTCGGCGGCGAGCTGTTTGTAGGTGGTGGAGACGCGGTCGTGGCTGCCGACGATATCGTCGACGGTGATACGCACGGTCTCACCTGTCGCCCAGACCGTCCGGTCCTCGGCGAAGCGACCCAGTCGGATCTTGGGGCCTTGCAGATCGGCGAGTATGCCGACGGCGCGGCCGAGATCGTCGCAGGCCTGCCGCACCTTCTTGTAGTTTTCGGCGTGGTCGGAGTGCTCGCCGTGGCTGAAATTGAGCCGGGCGACATCCATACCACTCTCGACGAGCTCTCGAATACGTTCCTCGGTGGCAGTGGCCGGGCCGAGGGTGCACACAATCTTCGTCCGTCGCATCACGTGTCGAGCCTAATCCTGCCGAGTTGTCCCGCTCCGTCCGCCCCCGGGCGATCCGCCGGACCGGAGCATATGGCGAATCACGGGTAGACCTGCGAAGCTAACTCTGCCATACGAAATTCACTGCATAGCTACACAATGGTCAACTCCACGCTACGACATAGGAAATCGGCATGTCCGCGAACCACGACCGGGGCGCGGGCGGCGCCCATCGCGCAGCGACGCGTGGACCGCCCGGGAAACGGAACAGACCCCCGGCGCGGCCGGGGGTCTGCGGAAAGCGTGTGGCGGGTCAGTTCTCGCGCAGCGGCCGTCCCTGCGGGTCCTGCACACTGCCGGTGAGCATCATGATGCCGTCGATGAGCGGCCAGATACCACCGAAACCACAGGTGAGCCAGGTGACCGCGATCTGGGCGATCGCGATACCGGTATCGCCGATGTAGAACCGTCCCGCACCGAACGCGCCCAGGAAGATCTGCAGCAGGCCGGCGGTCAATTTCTGCTTGTCCGAGTACGGCACGCCGTTCATATCCCGGCCGTAGGGCGCCTCGGGGTCCATCGGGTTGTATCCGCCGGGGCCCATCGGGGGGCCGTAGCCGGCCGGCGGCTGGCCGTAGCCGGGAGGCGCCCCGTACTGGCCCTGCGGCGGGTACGGCTGCGGTTGGGACGGATAGGACTGGTAGGGCTGCGGTTGCGGCTGCGACGGGTAGCCCGGCGCACCGGGCGATTTGCTCAGGTCCGGCCCGGTTCCGGGTGGGCCGTACTGCGGCCCGCCCTGCTGGTACGGATCGGTCATCGTTCCTCCTTGGTCGGTGCCCCCCGGCAGCGGAAGACAACCTGGTGTCGCCTCCCCTCCGACAAGATGCTGCCAGATGCCCGCGCCGACCGCCGAACGGAGTCCTATTTGCCTCGCGGAGCAGCGGATTCGGCGGCTTCGCCGTCCTTCTCGGGCACGGAATCATCGGATGACCCGGTCGCGGTCGCCGCCGATTCCGCCGCGGCCGAACCGGACCCCGACTGCGTCTCCGCCGGATCGGAGTCCGCGGCGCCCGAATCGGTCTCCCCGGCTTCGCCGAGCGCTTCCTCTCCTGTCACAGGCTCGGAAGACGATGTGGCACCGGCAATTCCGGTGTCTTCGACCTCATCCTTTCCGACGTCCCCGGCCACGTCACCGGCGGTATCCTCGACCGTCTCGTCGGCGGTGCCTGCTGCCGTCGCCACCGAACCCGCCGCGCCGGCGGCCCCCGCCGCACGCAATGCGCCCAGCTGCCACGGCCACGGCCGGGGAGCCGCGTCCGGGCTCAGCTGCTCGGGGGTTTCGCGCCCCTTGGTCGCGAACAGGACATAGGCGACCGCGGCGAGGAACACCAGACCGGAGGTGAACGAGTTGATCCGAATACCCGCGATCTGCGTGGCCTCGTCGTCACGCATGAGCTCGACGAAGAACCGGCCGAAGCAGTAACCGGCCACGTACAGGGCGAACAGCCGGCCGTGGCCGATCCGGAAACGCCGGTCGATCAGCACCAGCGCGACCACCACCAGCACGTTCCAGATCAGCTCGTAGAGGAAGGTGGGGTGCACGATCGAATGCACCTCGCCGGAGGAGACACCGTTCATCATGTCGAGCCGGCCGGAATCGTCGAACCGCAGATAGATCTCCAGGCCCCACGGCAGATCGGTTTCCCGGCCGTAGAGTTCCTGGTTGAAATAGTTGCCGAGCCGTCCGATGGCCTGCGCCAGCAGAATCGCCGGGGCGACGGCGTCGCCGAGCGCGGGCAGCGGGATCTTGTATATGCGGCAGGCGATCCAGGCCCCGATGGCGCCGAAGAAGACCGCACCCCAGATACCCAGCCCGCCCTGGTAGATCTTCAGCGCGTCCACCGGGTTGCCGTCGGCGCCGAAGTACTTCTGCCAGTCGGTGGCGACGTGGTAGAGGCGTCCGCCGACGAGCCCGAACGGGACGGCGAAGACCGCGACATCCAGCACGGTGCCGGCTTCGCCGCCGCGGGCCTGCCAGCGTTTCTCACCCCACCAGATGGCGACGATGATCCCGAGGATGATGCAGATCGCATACGCCCGCAGCGGGAACGGGCCGATTTCCCAGACGCCCTGCGGCGGACTGGGGAGATAGGCCAGCAGATCGGCGGCGTGCGAGACGGCGCCGCCGGGGGTTCCGGCGGTCGCGACGGTATCCGGTGCGGCGATAACGGTCACGGGGCAACCGTAGTCGAGCCGATTATCCAGGCAAGTACGGGCTCCACCCGTGTGTCACGGGCAGCACGCCGATCAGGACGTGACCGTCGCCGCGCGGACCCCGCCGGCCAGCTCGCCGGTCAGGGCGCGGACCGCGTCCAGGCCCTGCGCGGCGGCCGAAACGAGGGCGGACCCGACGATCACACCGTCGGCGTACGCGGCGATCTCGGCGGCCTGTGCGCCGGAGCGCACGCCCAGGCCCACACCGATCGGGATCTCGCTGTGCTCATGGATCCGGGCACACAGAGCGGGCGCCATGGTCGAGACGGCGTCGCGGGCGCCGGTGACACCCATGGTCGACGCGGCGTAGACGAAACCGGAGCTGGCCTCGAGGGTGGAGGCCAGACGCTCCTCGGTGGAGGACGGGGCGACCAGGAAGATCCGGTCGAGATGATGGGCGTCGGAGGCGGCGAACCAGTCGCCCGCCTCCTCCGGGATCAGGTTCGGGGTGATCAGTCCGGCACCGCCGGCCGCGGCCAGGTCGCGGGCGAAACGGTCCACACCGTACTTGAGCACCGGGTTCCAGTAGGTCATCACCACGGCCTGCGCACCCGCACTCGTCACGGCCTCGACCACGGAGAACACATCGCGCACCCGGACCCCGCCGCGCAGCGCCTGATCGGCGGCGGCCTGGATGGTGGGTCCGTCCATCACCGGATCGGAATAGGCAACGCCGACTTCGACGATATCGCAACCGGATTCGACCATCGCGCGCACGACCTGGCGCGATCCGTCGAGGTCCGGGTATCCGGCGGGCAGATATCCGATGAGCGCGGCCCGGTTTTCGGCCCGGCAGGCGGCGAAGGTGGCGCCGAGTCGGGAATCGGAACTCACTGGCCGTTCTCCTTGCCGGTGTCCGGATCGTCGAAGAGCCCGAACCAGCGGGCGGCGGTATCCATATCCTTGTCACCACGACCGGACAGGTTCACCAGGATGATCGCGCCCTCGCCGAGTTCCCGGCCGAGTTCGATCGCCCCGGCGACCGCGTGCGCCGATTCGATGGCCGGGATGATGCCCTCGGCGCGGCTCAGCAGCAGCAGGGCGTCCATCGCGGCGGTATCGGTGACCGGGAGATACTCGGCGCGGCCGATATCCTTCAGGAAAGCGTGCTCCGGGCCGACGCCGGGATAGTCCAGCCCGGCGGAGATGGAATGCGAGTCGATGGTCTGGCCGTCCTCGTCCTGCAGCAGGTACGAGTAGGCGCCCTGGAACGCACCCGGGGAACCGCCGGCGAAAGTGGCCGCGTGCCGTCCGGTCTCCACACCGTCACCGGCCGCCTCGTATCCGATCAGCCGGACGCCGGGGTCGTCGATGAAGGCGTGGAAGATTCCGATGGCGTTGGAGCCGCCGCCCACACAGGCGGTCACCGCGTCGGGCAGGCGCCCGGTCAGGGACTGCACCTGGGCGCGGGCCTCCAGTCCGACGACCCGCTGGAAATCGCGGACCATCACCGGGAAGGGGTGGGGTCCGGCGGCGGTGCCGAAGCAGTAGTAGGTGTCGTCGGCATTGGTGACCCAGTCACGCAGCGCCTCGTTGATCGCGTCCTTCAACGTCTGCGAGCCCAGGGTCACCGAGACGACCTCGGCGCCGAGCAACCGCATCCGGGCCACGTTGAGCGCCTGCCGCGCGGTATCCACGGCCCCCATGTAGACGATGCATTTCAAGCCCAGCAGCGCGCACGCGGTGGCGGTGGCGACACCGTGCTGCCCGGCGCCCGTTTCGGCGATGATCCGGGTCTTGCCCATCCGCTTGGCGAGCAGCGCCTGGCCCAGCACATTGTTGATCTTGTGCGACCCGGTGTGGTTCAGGTCCTCGCGTTTGAGCAGGATCCGCGCGCCCCCGGCGTGCTCGGCCAGGTTCACGCATTCGAAGACCGGCGACGGACGGCCGGTGTAGTCGCGCTGCAGCCGGTCCAGCTCGGCGAGGAAGTCCGGGTCCAGCCGCGACTTGTCGTATTCGGCGGTGACCTCCTCGATCACCGCCATCAGCGCCTCGGGCACATGCCGGCCGCCGTAGACGCCGAAGTGGCCGCCCTCATCGGGTTCGTGCTCGCTACGCTGGGCCACTCCCCGGCTGGCGGCGGGCAGCGGAGCACTGGTGGACGAGGGGCCGCCCGCGGTCATCATCGCCCCCGCCGGGCCGGTTTGGGGCAGGACGGATGCGTGCCCGCGGTGACCAGTTCGGATACCGCGGCGCGCGGGTCGCCACTGGTGACCAGCCCCTCGCCGACCAGTACCGCGTCCGCGCCGGCACCGGCGTAGGCGAGTAGATCGGCGGTGCCGCGGACCCCGGATTCGGCGATCCGGATGACCTCGGTGGGCAGGCCCGGGGCGATCCGGGAGAAGCAGTCCCGATCCACCTCGAGAGTTTTGAGATTCCGGGCGTTGACCCCGATGACCGTGGCGCCCGCGGTGAGCGCCCGATCGGCCTCCTCCTCGGTGTGCACCTCGACCAGCGCGGTCATCCCCAGCGATTCGGTGCGGTCGATGAGCGAGGCCAGGGTGTCCTGCTCCAGCGCCGCGACGATCAGCAGGATCACATCGGCGCCGTGCGCCCGGGCCTCGTGGATCTGGTAGGGACCGACGACGAAATCCTTGCGCAGCACCGGAATGTTCACGCTGGCCCGGACCGCGTCCAGATCGTCGAGCGATCCGTGGAACCGGCGGCCCTCGGTCAGCACACTGATCACACGCGCCCCACCGTCCTCGTAGGCCTTGGCGAGACTGGCCGGATCGATGATCTCGGCGAGTGCCCCTTTGGATGGACTGGCCCGCTTCACCTCGGCGATCACGCCGATACCGTCTTCGAGAAGTGCGGCCTTCGCATCGAGCGGCGGGGCCGCGGCGGCGGCCGCTGCCTTCACTGCCGGGAAGTCCAGCACCGCTTCCCGAGCGGCTACATCCGAGCGGACCCCGTCGAGAATCGAGTCGAGTACCGTCATCTGGCTCGAATCCTTTCTGGGGAGACGCGAGTTATTGCCTGCAGGATTCCCCCAGGCGATGTCTCACCGATGCTGAACAAGAGTAAATGGAAGCGCGCGGCGCCGTGACGCCGGGGGCGGGTCACACCGCCCCGGCCGACCTGCTAAGGGGCGTCGCCGGATTCCTTCGAATCCGCTTTTCCGGCCGTACCCGGCCGGTTCTCGCCGTCCCCGGACGCCTCAGGAATGTTTCCCGAGGCCTCGGAATGGGTATCGCGCGTGTTCGGTGTGTCGCCCGGCGCCGCCGGCTCCGTGTCCGCGGGATCGGTCGGGTCGGCACCGGCATCGAGGGCATCCCACAGCACCCGTTCCGGCAGCGGGCCGCCCGCCGTACCCTCCTGGACCGCCCGCGTCGCCGCGGCCTTACGGGTGGCGGGGGCGTCGTATTTGCCGGAGAGCTGTTTCGCACCGGCCGGCATCCGGGCCAGCAGCAGTCCGGCGCCGAACGCCGCCGCCGCCCCGGCCAGCGCGAGCACGGCGGCGCCCGGTGCCGTCACCAGCTCCTGCACCTGCGCCCGGCCGGGCAGTTCGGCCAGCGCCGCCGCCCGTTGCTCCGTGGCCCCGGACCCGGTGAGCAGCGCCAGCGCGGGAACGGCAGTCACCGCGGCGATCAACGCCACCAGGACTCCCACCAGCCGGCGCACCCACCCACGGGTCGCCAGAACCGCCGCGATCGCGGCCAGCAGCACCAGCGCCAGCGGTGTCAGCGCGCCGAACCAGACACCGCCGTTCAGTACGTCGGTGCGCGGCTCGGTGAGCCCGTCCGCCGACGTGACGGTGACCCAGGTCAATCGCGAGGACCCCCACAGCGCGGCCGCGGCCACGGCGAGCAACCCGATCGCGGGCACCGGGTACCGGCTGCCCGGGGCAGGTCCGGCCGGCGTGGCGGCGGACAGTTCCTCGTCGCCCCGGTCGACGGGCCCCGGCCGGGTCGCGCCGGAATCGGCACCGCCCGGGGCGGCACCACCGGTGTCGTCGGGGTCGGCGACCGGATCACCGGGTGCCGTCATACGGCGCCGCCGGGCACCGAGGCGGCGGATGCGCGATCCCCGTCCCGGCGCGGGTCTGCGTCGGTGCCCTCGTCGAAGGCACGCACCGTTCCGGCGGCGGCCACCGCGCGCAGTACGGCCATCGCCTTGTTACGGGATTCGGTGTCCTCGTATTCGGCCTCGGAGTCGGCCACCACACCGGCACCGGCCTGCACGTAGGCGATACCGTCCTTGAGCAGCGCGGTGCGGATGGCGATCGCGGTATCGGCGTCGCCCGCGAAATCGAGGTAGCCGACCACCCCGCCGTACACACCGCGCCGGGTGGGCTCGAGTTCTTCGATCAACTGCATCGCGCGGACCTTGGGCGCCCCGGAGAGCGTGCCCGCCGGGAAACACGCGCGCACCGCGTCCAAAGCGATCTTGCCCGGGGCGAGCCGCCCGGTGACCGTGGAGACCAGGTGCATCACATGGCTGTACCGCTCGACGTGCCGGTATTCGGTGACGCGCACCGTCCCGGGGACACACACCCGGCCGAGATCGTTACGGCCGAGATCGACCAGCATGAGATGTTCGGCGTTCTCCTTCGCGTCGGCCAGCAGGCCTTTCTCGAGCAGCAGATCGTCCTCCTCGGTGGCGCCGCGCCACCGGGTTCCCGCGATCGGATGCGTGGTCGCGACGCCGTCCTGCACCGCCACCAGCGCCTCCGGACTGGACCCGACAATGGAGAACGCGGTGTTGCCGTCCCCGTCCGGAATGTGCAGCAGGAACATGTAGGGGCTCGGGTTGGCCGCGCGCAGCATCCGGTACAGATCGATCGGCGCGCCGCCGTAGTCCATCTCGAAGCGCTGCGACAGCACCACCTGGAACGCCTCACCGGCCTCGATCTCGGAGACCAGGCGACGCACGCCGGCACCGAATTCGTTCGGGGTACGGGCCCGCCGGAACTGCGGTTCGGGCTGATCGAACACCGAGACCGTGGAGGGGGCGGGCGCGCCGAGCGCGGCGGTCATCCGGTCCAGCCGGGCGACGGCGTCGTCGTAGGCCGCGTGGACGTTCTCGGAGGTGCCGTCCCAGTTCACGGCATTGGCGATCAGAGTGATCGCGCCCTCGTGATGATCGAACGCGGCCAGGTCCGTGGCCAGCAGCAGCACCATCTCCGGCAGTCGCAGATCGTCGAGCGCGTGCTCGGGCAGCCGTTCCATCCGGCGTACCGCGTCGTAGCCGAGGTAACCGACCATGCCGCCGGTGAGCGGCGGCAGACCGGGCAGCCGTTCGGTGCGCAGCAGTTCCAGGGTCTCGTGCAGCGCCGTGAGCGGGTCACCGCCCGAGGGCGCACCCGCGGGAGTGGTGCCGAGCCAGGTGGCGTCGCCGTCCACGACGGTGAGCGCGGACGGGCTGCCCGCGCCGATGAAGGACCAGCGCGACCACGATCGGCCGTTCTCCGCGGATTCGAACAGGAAAGTGCCCGCGCGGTCACCGGCCAGTTTGCGGTAGGCCGACAGCGGAGTCTCCGAATCCGCCAGCACCTTCCGGGTCACGGGAACGACCCGGTGTTCGGCGGCGAGTTCGAGGAATCGTTCGCGGGAGGTAGTCGCGGGAGTGGGCGCGCCGTGCATTTGCCCTATCATTCCAGTTCCGCTCCGAGGCGTCACGACGCACCCCGCGCGACCCGCCGTCACAGGTACTGTCCGGGTATGAAGATCGGCTCGCTCGCGCCCTCGTTCGAACTCCCGGATCAGAGCGGTACGCTCCGCTCCCTGGACTCCCTGCTGGCCGGCGGGCCACTCGTCCTGTTCTTCTACCCCGCCGCGAACACCCCCGTATGCACCGCCGAGGCCTGCCATTTCCGTGATCTCACCGCCGAATTCGCCGCGCTCGGCGCCGGTTGCGCCGGGATCAGCGCCGACGCGGTGGACGTGCAGGCCGGGTTCGCGGGATCGCAGCGGCTGGAATATCCACTGCTCTCCGACGCCGACGGCACGGTCGCCGCGGAATACGGAGTCAAACGCGGCCTGCTGGGCAAGCTGGTGCCGGTGAAGCGGCATACCTTCGTGATCGGTACCGACCGCCGGATCCTGACCGTGATCAGCAGTGAACTACGCGCGAATGTGCACGCCGACAAGGCGCTGGAGTTCCTCCGCGGCCGCACCGCCGCCTGATCCGCCGCGGGGCCCGCCCGGGCCCTGTGAATGAACTCACCTTCGTTTCCGAGATGCCACACGACCGAGCGAAGTCGTGGCAAACTCTCCATAGCCGAGCGACCACTGCCGCAATCGTCGCCGGGGTGGAGAGAAGGCGGACAAGTGACGGATTGGCTGAACCCGGTCGAAGGACGCGCCTGGCGCGCGGTGGTCGCACTGTTGAACCGCCTGCCGGGGGCTCTGGACACCGACCTGCAGCGGGAATCCGGTGTCACTCATTTCGAGTACTGGGTGCTCACCCTGCTCTCGGAGGCGCCGGACCGGCGGCTGCAGATGAGCGAACTCGCACAAAGAGCTAACTCATCGCTATCCAGATTGTCGCATGTGGTGTCCAAGCTCGAGCGCATGGGGTGGGCGACCCGCACGGCGGCCCCCGGGCGGCGCGGGGTGCTGGCCCTGCTCACCGACGAGGGCCATCAGAAGGTCGTGGAGGCAGCGCCCGGCTATATGGACGTCGTGCGCCGGTTGGTGTTCGAGGGCCTGGATGCCCAACAGACCGCGGCCCTGGCCGATCTCGGCGAAACCCTCACCACCCATCTGGGGACGGTACTGGGGCGGTCCGGTCAGGCCACCGCCTCAGATTCGCGGCGCTGACCCGCCGGCCTACTCTCCGCCCAGCAGTACATCGGTGTCGAAGCACGTATGGGTACCGGTATGGCAGGCCGCGCCCTCCTGGTCGACGATCAGCAGCACGGTGTCGCCGTCACAGTCCAGCCGCACCTCGTGTACGTACTGGGTGTGCCCGGAGGTCTCGCCCTTCACCCAGTACTGCTGCCGGGACCGTGAATAGTACGTGGCACGGCGGGTGGCCAGGGTGCGCGCCAGCGCCTGGTCGTCCATCCAGGCCATCATCAGCACCTCGCCGGTGCCGCGTTGCTGCGCGACAGCGGCCACCAGCCCGGCCTCGTTGCGCTCGAGCCGCGCGGCGATCGCCGGATCGAGGATCTGGTCCATCACCGCACCACCAGATCCGCCGCCCGCATGGCGTCCTTGACCTGCGGGATGGTCAGATCGCCGAAGTGGAACACGCTCGCGGCGAGCACGGCGTCCGCACCGGCCTGCACGGCCGGGGCGAAATGCTCCACCGCACCGGCGCCACCGGAGGCGATGACCGGGATCGAGACCGCCGCCCGCACCGCGCCGATCATCCGCAGATCGAAACCGGCCTTGGTGCCGTCGGCGTCCATCGAATTGAGCAGGATCTCCCCCACCCCGAGTTCGGCGCCGCGGATCGCCCATTCGACCGCGTCGATTCCGGTGCCGCGCCGCCCGCCGTGCGTGGTGACCTCCCAGCCCGAAGCGGTGGCCGGCTCCCCGTCGGGCACGGTCCGGGCGTCCACCGACAGCACGATGCACTGCGACCCGAATCGCTGCGACATCTCGTGCAGCACCTCGGGTCGCGCGATGGCGGCGGTGTTCACCGAGACCTTGTCGGCTCCCGCACGCAGCAGCCGGTCCACATCCTCGACGGTGCGGACCCCGCCGCCGACGGTGAGCGGAATGAAGATCTGCTCGGCGGTGCGGGTCACCACGTCGAGCATGGTGCCGCGGTCGCCACTGGAGGCGGTGACATCGAGGAAGGTGAGTTCGTCGGCGCCCTGGGCGTCGTAGGCCGCCGCAAGTTCGACCGGGTCACCGGCATCCCGCAGGTTCTGGAAGTTCACACCCTTGACCACACGTCCGGAATCGACGTCCAGGCAAGGAATCACCCGAGTAGCAAGCATGGATTCCTCATCTCTCCTCCTCGCCGCGCGGACCGGCCGTATCCACCCGGTCGGAGACGGCGGTGTACCCGCTGCCCCGGGTCGCGGCGATCATATCCAGCAGTTCGGCGTGCACACCCGGCGCGGCCGCCAGCACCGAACCGGATTCGATGGTCCAGTCCATGCCCTCGAGGTCGGTCACCACTCCGCCCGCGCACCGCACCATGAGCGCACCGGCCGCGTTGTCCCACGGGTGGTGCCCGAAGACGATCGCCCCGCCCAGCGTGCCCTCGGCCGTGAAGGCCAGGTCGATACCGGTGGACCCGTGCATCCGCACCCGCGAGGACAGCGCGCTCAACGTGCCGAGGACCCGATGCCGGAACAGACCCGGCACCCGCCCGGTGGATTCGATATTGAAGGCCCCGAACCCGATCATCGCCTCGTCGAGCACAGTGGGGGCCAGCGGCGGCTGCGGTTTACCGTCGAGCAACAGCGGACCGCCCGCGACCGCCGCGTACCGGCGGCCCAGCGGCGGGAACCACGCCAGGCCCAGTACCGGCTCCCCGTCGCGGACCAGCGCCAGCAGCGTGCCGGTCAGCGGGTGCCCGTTCGAATAGTTGAAGGTGCCGTCGATGGGATCCAGCACCCACGCGGTACCGGTGGTGAGCGCGGGCCCGCCGAATTCCTCGCCGTGCACCGCGATCCCGGTCCGGTCGACGAGCCGGGCGGAAATGGTGCGTTCGAGTTCCAGATCGAGTTCGGTCGCGAAATCCCGCGACCCCTTGGCCACCGCACTGGGTGCGCCCCGGCCCTCAAGGAAACGGCCGCTCACCCCGTCGAGGATTTCGGCGGCGGTGGCCAGCAGAGTGGCCAGTTCGCTATCTGTTCCGGTCATCGTCTCGGCCCCCGGTCGTCGCGGTTCAACGGACGGCGGCCAGCGCCTCGGGGAGGGTGAACCGGCCCGCGTACAGGGCCTTGCCCACGATCGCTCCCTCCACACCGTCGGGCACCAGGTCGGCGATCGCGGTGAGGTCGGCCAGGGCGGACACCCCGCCGGAGGCGATCACCGGCGCTTCGGTGGCCATGCACACCTCGCGCAGCAGGTCCAGGTTCGGCCCGGTGAGGGTGCCGTCCTTGGTGACATCGGTGACGACATACCGGGAGCAACCGTCGCGTTCCAGGCGTTCGAGCACCTCCCACAGGTCGCCGCCGTCGCTGACCCAGCCGCGCCCGCGCAACCGGTACTCCCCGTCGACCTTCTGCACATCCAGTCCGACCGCGACCCGCTCGCCGTACTCCGCGATCGCCCGTGCACACCACTGCGGGTCCTCGAGGGCGGCGGTGCCGAGGTTGACCCGGGCGCAACCGGTGGCCATCGCGGCCTTCAGCGATTCGTCGTCGCGGATCCCGCCGGACAGTTCGACGGCGACATCGAGTTCGCCGACCACCCGGGCGAGCAGTTCACGGTTGGAGCCACGACCGAACGCGGCGTCCAGATCGACCAGATGGACCCATTCGGCGCCGTCCTCCTGCCACGCCAGCGCCGCATCGCGGGGCGAACCGTAACTGGTTTCGCTGCCCGCCGCGCCCTGTACCAGGCGGACGGCCTCTCCATTGGCGACATCGACAGCGGGCAGCAGCACAAGACTCACTCGGAACAGCCTAGTAGGTACGGCCGGGCGCGACCCATCCGCAGTCCACGCACAACCGGACCGGAGGTGGCGGCGGACCGGTTCGCCCGGTGTTCGCCGGCCGTCCGGGCGGACGCCCGCGCACACCCTCCGGCCGGCTCGCACCGGCGAACGGCCGCCCGCTAAGGTGACATCACCCACTGGGGCGGTCGAGGTGCCCGCTACACTCGTCCCGAACGCGTGAGTGGTCAAGGACGCGGCATGTCACGATTTCGAGAAGGTTCGGAGTAGGCGCCATCGATACCGGTCAGTTGATCGCGGATCACTACCGCCTGGTCGAGCAGATTGGTAGCGGCGGCACAGGCGTGGTCTGGCGTGCCGTCGACGAGCGTCTGCAACGGTCGGTGGCGATCAAGCAGATCCACATC
The DNA here is from genome assembly GCF_046764065.1 of Nocardia sp. NPDC002869. NCBI lineage: Bacteria > Bacillati > Actinomycetota > Actinomycetes > Mycobacteriales > Nocardiaceae > Nocardia > Nocardia sp. NPDC002869. The sequence goes on along the minus strand of NZ_JBKOOL010000006.1, from coordinate 44,589 downwards.
AAACCCAGTCTGCCGCCCGCGGAGCGCGATGTGCTCCGGCAGCGAGCGACCCGGGAAGCCCGCAACGCGGCCCGGTTCCAGCATCCGAATGCCATCGTGGTCTTCGACATCACCGAGCACGGCGGCGATCCGTGCCTGGTGATGGAGTACATGAAATCCCGCAGCCTGGCGCAGGTGCTGTCGGCGCAGGGACCGCTACCGCTACCGCAGGTCGCCCGGATCGGCGAACAGGTGGCCGCGGCGCTCATCGCGGCGCATCAGGCCGGCCTCGTGCACCGCGATGTGAAACCGGGCAATGTGCTGCTCGACGATCACGGCACCGTGAAGATCACCGATTTCGGTATCTCCCGGGCCACCGGCGATGTCACGCTCACCGAAACCGGCCTGATCTGCGGAACCGCCGCGTATCTCGCGCCGGAGGTGGCGCGCGGCGCCGATCCGACACCGGCCGCGGACGTCTTCGCCCTCGGCGCCACGCTCTTCCACGCGCTGGAGGGTGAGCCGCCGTTCGGGTCCGGTAATCCGCTCAAAGTGCTCTACGCGGCGGCCAACGGCCAGGTGAGCGAACCGCAGAACGCGGGTCCCGCCACCGATTTCGTGCTGGATCTGCTCAGCTCGGATCCGCAGGACCGGCCGACCATGCGCGAGGCCCGGGAGGCGCTGTCCCGGTTCGCCGGGTTCGAGAACTCGGCGGGCGAGCACGGCGGTTTCGTACCGGCGCGCGAAGCCTTCGACCGCAACGGCCACGGCGGCAACGGCCACGGCGGCGCCGCGGTCAGCACGATGGAATCGCCGGCTCCCGGCCGCTACGGCGGCCCGGCCGAGGATCCCCGGCCGCGGCGCCGGCCGGAACCACGGTCGGCGGGACGCAACGGGCAGGACTCGCGGCCACCGCGTCGGCCGGCGAACCATCCGCCCACGAGCACCCAGCCGGTCGCGCGGAAAACGGGCGGTAACGGCGGAGTCAAACGTGCGGTGGTCATCGGCGGTATCGCCGGGGCCGCGGTCGTCGGCGGGGTGCTGTTCTTCAACTCCTCCGATTCGGGTGACAGCGGTTCGGCACAGGCGGACACCACGACCAGCGCCACCGTCTCGAACTCGCCCGACACCCCGGCCGCCAACAGTCCCGCGGCCGGTGCCACGCCCAGCACCGGCTCGGTCGAATGGGTGCAGGCCGGACAGCTGATCGAGCAGTTCTATCTGGATCCCGCCGGATCCTGGTCGCTGCTGACCCCGGCCGCCCAGCAGGTGTACGGCAGCCAGCAGGAGTTCCAGCAGTACTGGTCGACCCGCACCGTGCAGAATTTCAGCCGGATCGAGGCGTACAAGGGCAACAACCCCGACGGTTCGGTGGATATGCGGGTGAACGATCTCAGTTACGGCGGCCAGACCCGTACGCCGACCCTGCGGATCATCAGCTCCGGCGGCAGTCTGCTGATCGACAGCGATACCCGCTGACCGCCGGTCGGCTCCGGGGCACCGGAGACCGGCCGGGTTATGGTGTGCGACATGGGTATTCGGGGGATGCTCGCCGACGAGCGCGCCGAGATGACCGCCCTGCTGCGGGAGCTGTCCGAGGCGGAGTGGGATGCGCCGACCCTGTGCACCGGCCTGCGGAGTTCGCCGCGGCCCCGGGATCGGTATCGCGCTGGTGGCCCCGGCTCGGTCTCGCCGACCTGTTCGTCCACCAGCAGGACATCCGCCGCCCGCTCGGCCGGGCCCGCGAGATCCCCGCCGACCGGTTGCGCGCCGTGCTCGACGAGGTGGGCGCCGGGTGGCGGTCTGGACGGAGGGGTCGGTATGTGGACGCGCACGGCCGGAGCGAAGGCGGAGGTACGCCCGCCCCGATCCGTTCGCCCGCCGGTGGCGGTATACGAAGGGGTTGCAGTTCGCCGCGACAGATTTCGACTGGGTCAAGGGGTCCGGTCCTCCGGTACGGGGCCGGGCGGAGGCGCTAGCGTTGGCAATGGTGGGCCGTCCGGTGGTCCTCGACGAACTCGAGGGCGAAGGGGTCCCGGAACTGCGTCGCCGCTGCAGCTGAACATCCGAGTTCGCTCCACCGATGGGAGACGCGCAGATGACCGAGTCGGCGCTGGCCGCGATGGCCAGGATGGTCGGTGATTGGAAGACGACCACGAGTCTGCACCCCGATATCACCGGGCTCACGGCGATCGGGTGGATGCCCGACGCACGGTTCCTGACGGTCCGCTACACGGTCCCGGATCCCGGGGTCAGCTGGACGTGGCTCGTCGGCGCCGATGATCTGTACCAGGAGCGCCTTGTCATCCTGCACTACGACCAGTTCGGCGAGCACCGCGTCTACCAGGGGTCCTTCGACGGGCCGCTGTGGCGGGTGTGGCGCGATGCGCCCGGCCATTCCCAGCGGTTCACCGGGAACCTGGACGAGACGGAAACCACATTCCGCGCCACCTGGGAGCGCTCGGACTCCGAACTGGACCCGCGCAACTGGGAGCACCGGCTCGATTTCATCTACACACGGATCTCCTGATCACCGACCACACAAATATTCGGTAGTAACGGCCCGTTAGGCTGGAACGGCACCCTGTGCTGATGTAACCAGGCCGAAGACGAGGACCGAAACCACCATGACATCCCGTATCGAGCTCGCCCGCGTGGATCTGCGCGGTCGCACTCCCACGACCGCGCAACTGCGCACCGCGCTCCCGCGCGGTGGTGTCGATGTGGACTCGGTACTGCATCAGGTGCGGCCCGTGGTGGAGGCCGTCCGCGACCGCGGCGCGGCCGCGGCGCTGGAATTCGGCGCGAAATTCGACGGTGTGACCCCGGACTCCGTCCGTGTCCCGGCGCAGCGGCTCGTCGCGGCCCTGGACGAGCTCGATCCGGCGGTACGCGTCGCGCTCGAGGTCGCGATCGACCGCACCCGCGCGGTGCACGCCGATCAGCGGCGCACCGACACCACCACCGAGGTGGTGCCGGGCGGGACCGTGACCGAGCGCTGGGTTCCGGTGGAGCGGGTCGGGCTGTACGTGCCCGGCGGTAACGCGGTCTACCCGTCCAGCGTCGTGATGAACGTGGTCCCGGCCCAGGCCGCCGGAGTGGAGTCGCTGGTGGTGGCCTCGCCACCGCAACAGCGGTTCGGCGGGCTCCCGCACCCCACCATCCTGGCCGCCGCCCGGCTGCTGGGCGTCGAGGAAGTATGGGCGGTCGGCGGGGCGCAGGCGGTGGCGCTGCTGTCCTACGGCGGCACCGATACCGACGGCGCCGAGCTGCTGCCGGTCGACCTGATCACCGGTCCCGGCAATATCTACGTGACCGCCGCCAAACGGCTCTGCCGCGGCCTGGTCGGGATCGACGCCGAGGCCGGTCCCACCGAGATCGCCGTGCTGGCCGACGCCACCGCCGATCCGGTCCATGTGGCCGCCGACCTGATCAGCCAGGCCGAACACGATGTGCTCGCCGCCAGTGTGCTGGTCACCGACAGCCCCGAACTGGCCGATGCGGTGGACGCGGCGCTGACCGCGCAGCTGACCGTGGTGAAACACGCCGAGCGGGTCACCACCGCGCTGACCGGGACACAATCGGGCACCGTGCTGGTCGACGATATCGACCAGGGCCTGCGGGTGGTCAACGCCTACGCCGCCGAACACCTCGAGATCCAGACCGCCGACGCCGCGGCCGTGGCCGCCCGGGTGCGCAGCGCGGGCGCGATCTTCGTCGGCCCCTACGCCCCGGTCAGTCTGGGCGACTACTGCGCCGGATCCAATCACGTGCTGCCCACGGCCGGTTGCGCCCGGCATTCGTCGGGGCTCAGCGTGCAGACCTTCCTGCGCGGAATCCACGTGGTGGAGTACAGCGAGACGGCCCTGAAAGATGTGGCCGGACATGTGGTCGCGCTGGCCGATGCCGAGGATCTGCCCGCCCACGGTCAGGCCGTCCGCGCGCGTTTCGAGGCGCTGTCGTGACCGCACCCGACGCCGCGGCGACCACCACGACCGCGATTCCCGGATCCGCCATCGGTCTCGACGCGCTCCCGCTGCGGGAGAACCTGCGCGGCAAATCCCCCTACGGCGCACCGCAACTCAGCGTGCCGGTGCAGCTCAACACCAACGAGAATCCGCATCCGCCGAGCCGCGCGCTGATCGACGATGTGGCCGAGGCGGTCCGGGCCGCGGCCGCCGATCTGCACCGCTACCCGGATCGCGACGCGGTGGCCCTGCGCGCCGATCTCGCCGCCTACCTCACCCGGCAGACCGGGGTCGCGGTGGACGCGGCCAATGTGTGGGCGGCCAACGGATCCAACGAGATCCTGCAGCAGCTGCTGCAGGCGTTCGGCGGGCCCGGCCGGCGGGCACTGGGTTTCGTGCCCTCCTATTCGATGCACCCGATCATCTCCGAGGGCATCGATACCGAATGGGTGGAGGCGAAGCGGGGCGCCGATTTCGCGATCGATATCGACGCCGCCCTCGCCGCCCTCGCCGAACGGCGGCCCGACGTGGTCTTCGTGACCAGCCCGAACAACCCCACCGGGCACAGTATCGCGCCCGCGGATCTGGCCCGGATCCTCGACGCCGCGCCCGGAATCGTGATCGTGGACGAGGCCTACGCGGAATTCTCCGCGGCGCCCAGCGCCGTCGGCCTGATCGACCGATACCCCGCCAAGCTGGTGGTCAGCCGGACGATGAGCAAGGCGTTCGCGTTCGCCGGCGGCCGCCTCGGCTATCTGGTCGCCGCGCCCGCGGTCATCGACGCGCTGCTGCTGGTGCGGTTGCCCTATCACCTGTCGGTGGTCACCCAGGCCGCGGCGCGGGCCGCGCTGCGCCATGCCGACGAGACACTGGCGAGCGTCGCCGAACTGGCCGCGCAACGTGACCGGGTCGCCCGGGCGCTGACCGAGATGGGGTACGAGGTGGTCCCCAGTGACGCGAACTTCCTGCTGTTCGGGAAGTTCGCGGATGCCGCGCGCGCCTGGCAGCACTACCTGGACGAAGGCGTGCTCATCCGCGATGTCGGGATCGGCGGTTATCTACGCACCACCATCGGGCTGGCCGCGGAGAACGACGAATTCTTGCGGGTCAGCGCGAAACTGTCCGCCACCGAACCGACAGCGCACAGCCGAGCACCGAGACGGAAGTGAGTATGAACCGAACCGCACGGGTGGAGCGCACCACCAAGGAATCCGCCATCGTGGTGGAACTGAACCTGGACGGCACCGGCAAGACCGATATCGCCACCGGAGTTCCGTTCTACGACCATATGCTCACCGCGCTCGGCACCCACGCCAGTTTCGATCTGACCGTGCGCGCCGACGGTGATATCGAGATCGAGGCACACCACACCGTCGAGGACACCGCGATCGTCTTCGGGCAGGCCCTCGGACAGGCGCTCGGCGACAAGAAGGGCATCCGCCGGTTCGGCGACGCCTACATCCCGATGGACGAGACCCTGGCGCACGCCGCCGTGGACGTCTCGGGCCGGCCCTACTGTGTGCACACCGGCGAACCCGACCACCTGCTGCACGCGGTCATCCCCGGCGCACCGATCCGCGGCCGCAACGACCCCGGGGCGCCGTATTCGACGGTGCTCAACCGGCACGTGTTCGAATCGATCGCCCTCAATGCCCGGATCGCGTTGCACGTCCGGGTGCTCTACGGCCGCGACCAGCACCATGTGACCGAGGCCGAGTACAAGGCGGTGGCCCGGGCGCTGCGCGCCGCCGTGGAACCCGATCCTCGCGTCCAGGGTGTGCCCTCGACGAAGGGGGCACTCTGATGCGATCCCTCCGCCTCCGCTCCGGGCTCCGCGGGCCGTACGTACTACCGCTGAAGGAAAAGCTATGACATCGGTGGTTTTGCTGGATTATGGGTCCGGGAATCTGCATTCGGCCGAGCGGGCGCTGGTGCGGGCCGGGGCGCGGGTGGAGGTGACCGCCGATCCCGAGGCCGCGCTCGCCGCCGACGGTCTGGTGGTCCCCGGTGTCGGTGCCTTCGCCGCCTGTATGGCCGGTCTGCGCGAGGTGCGCGGGGAACGGATCATCGGGCAGCGCCTGGCCGGTGGGCGGCCGGTGCTGGGCATCTGTGTGGGGATGCAGATCCTGTTCGACCGCGGTGTCGAGTTCGGCGTGGAGACCGAGGGATGCGGGGAATGGCCCGGCACCGTCGACAAATTGGACGCACCGGTGCTGCCGCATATGGGCTGGAATACCGTCAGCGCGCCGGCCGACAGCGTGCTTTTCGCGGGTATGGACCCCACCACCCGCTTCTATTTCGTGCACACCTACGCCGCCCGCAGCTGGGAGCTGCCGCCCAGCGACCACCTCGCCGCTCCCGGACTGACCTGGTGCGAGTACGGCACCGGCCGGTTCCTGGCCGCGGTGGAGAACGGCGCGCTCTCGGCGACGCAGTTCCACCCGGAGAAGTCGGGTGACGCCGGGGCGCAGCTACTGTCCAACTGGGTGAAATCGCTCTGAGCCGCGGCCGACCGCTAGGCGGCGCATTTGGCGTTCGGTGGCGGCGGGGGCGCGGCCACGACACCGCGGGCGACATCGACCACGTAGTCGCGATTTCCGTCGAGTGGTTCGGTCCCGAGTGCGAGCCGCTCCACCACACAACCCGCCTCGAACAGGGCCGGACCGACATTGTGGCGGCCCGGTTCGACCGTTCCGTTCAGGGTGCGCCCGCTCACGATCGAGTACAGCGTGCTGGGTTTCCCGGCGAGCATCAGGGCGGCCCGCATCCGGGTACTGGCCGCGAACGGCACCACCTCGTCGGCGGTGCCGTGGATGAGGAAGGCATGCCGGATACCCATCCGGCCGGCCTGTAGCGCCGGTGAGCGTTCCGCATAGGCGAGCGGGCAGGTCAGGGGGACACAGCCACCCGCGTCCCGCTGGATCTGCGCCTGCAGCGCGGGATAATCCGACGCGGGCCCGGCCCAGTGCGTGGCCAGGTCGGACGGGCCGAACGTATCGACCCAGTAGTCGAACAACCCGGCCGGGCCGTAGGCGGCGGCCAGGCCGGAGGTCATCGCACCCTGGCTCCAGCCCCACAGGATGGTCCGCGCGACGCCGGGATGTGCGCCCTTGTACCACTGGGTCGCGGCGACCAGGTCCCGCCATCCGGCCCACAGGTTCCACTCCCCTGTACGCCACTGGGCACTGCCCCTCATATCCATGGACAGGACCGGGGTCCCGGTCCGCGCGGCGATCGCGGTGACGTACTCGGCGTACTGCGCGGACGACCCCTTGTGTCCGTGCGCCGCGACGATCAGCGCATTCCCGACCGCGCAGCCGTGCGGTTCGTAGACCAGGCCGGTGGCCCGCTCACCGTCGACCGGTACCGCGACCGGCCGGGTCTGCACCGAGCACGCCTGGGTGGCGCCGGCGGGCGCGGCGGCCGGCAGCGTCGCGGCCGACGCCGCCAACAGCACCCCGGCCAGGAAGCTCATCACGCGTCTGCTCATCCTTCGAATATTCCACGGCGCGGCACACATTCGCAGGAACCGCGCCGGGACCTGCCGGGATGTCGGAGTTCGCCGCTAGCATCCGGGCCATGTATTCGATCAGTACCGCACAGCGCCGGGCCCGGATCGGTGTCCGGCACCGGCTCGCCGGCGCGCACCGCGGCGCCGGCCCGGCCGAGATCGTGCGGTCGCTGGTGGTGCTGCACGCCACCGACCCGGCCACCGTGCACCTGTCCGTGGCGGCACGCGGTCACAACCTCGGCCCCGCGCAGGTGGAGCGGGCACTGTACGAGGACCGGTCGCTGGTACGCATGCTGGCCATGCGGCGCACCATGTTCGTCGCACCGGTCGAGCTGGTGCCCGTGCTGCACGCCTCCTGCGGTACCGATCTGGCTGTCAAACAGCTCCGAACCTATGCGCGGTACCTGGAACAGGCGGGCATCGGCGAGGGCGACGCGGCGGGCTGGCTCGCCGATGTCGCCGATCGCACCCATCGGGCACTCCTGGCCCGGGGCAGCGCGACCGGGGCCCAGCTGAGCAAGGACGTCCCCGAACTGCGTACGCAGATCAATACGGCACCGGAGAAGGCGTATTCCCGGCCGACGAGTATCACCGGCTGGGTGCTGGTACTGCTCGGCACCGAGGGCCGGATCGTGCGGACCCGGCCGAACGGCACCTGGTCGAGCAGCCAGTACTCCTGGGCACCGGTGGAGTCCTGGCTGTCCGGACCGCTTGCCGAACCCGGAATCGACGAAGCCCGTACCGATTTGATCCGGGCCTGGTTGCGCACGTTCGGCCCGGCGCCGATCGGCGATATCACATGGTGGACCGGGTGGACGCTGGGTCAGGTACGCAAGGCGTTGGCGGGGCTGGACACCGTGGAGGTCGAGTTGGACGGTGGCGCCGGCGTACTCCTGGCCGACGACCTCGAACCGGTGGCCGATCCACCGCCGTGGGCCGCGCTGTTGCCCGCCCTGGACCCGACTCCGATGGGCTGGCAGTCGCGCGCCTGGTATCTGGGTGAACATCAGCCGCGGCTGTTCGACCGCAACGGCAATATCGGGCCGACCATCTGGTACGACGGCCGGATCGTGGGTGGCTGGGCCCAGCGCAAGGACGGCGAGATCGTGACGCGGCTCCTGGAGGATATCGGCGCCGACGGCGCGGCCCTGGTGGCGGCCGAGGCCGAGCGTGCCGCCGGCTGGTTCGGTGAGTTGCGCCCGATCCCGCGGTTCCGCACCCCGCTGGAGCGGGAACTCACCGCATGAGACTTCGCCCGCAGCGCGTTCGACGCGGCCGCCACGCATTGCGCCGCTTCCCGACCGCCGGTGAGATCCACGATCCGCGCCGGCCGGCGCGGATCAGCCGCCGGAAACGGTCGACCAGCTGCCGCCGGCCACGGCGGCCAGCTCGGCCCGGGACGAGACGCCGAGTCCGGTGTACAGGCGAGTGAGGTGGGCCTCGACGGTTTTCTCGCTGACATGGAGTTCTTCGGAGATCTGCTTGTTGGTCCGGCCGAGCACCACACGGGCCACGATTTCGGTCTGCCGCTCGGTCAGGTCGCCGAGCCGGTCCGTGGTCGCCGGAAGCCGGTCGCGGCGTCTCGATGATCGGCCTCCGCCCACCCGGTGCAAGCCCAGGAGGGCCCGTTCGGCCAGCCGGTCCGCCCCGCAGATCTCCGCGGTGCTCAACGCGCTGTCGAATGCCCGTTCGGCGGCGGCGGTATCGGAGCCGGCCAGCGTGTGCCCGAGCAGCAGTCGCGCGCGAGCGACCTCCACGGGAGTTCCCGCGGTCTCGTACGCGGCGACGGACTGCTCGGCAGTGACGCGGGCAGTAGCGCTGTCGCCACAGGTCAGCTGGATCCTGGCCCGGCAGTATTCGGCGTCACCGGCGCGCATGGACAACAGCGGCATCGCCTCGGCGATGCTCTCGACCTGGCGCGTGGTCTGTTCGGCGGCGTCGACACGCCCCAGTGCGAGTTCACCGTCGACCAGGTAACGATAGAAGTACGGCATCGTGGTCGGAAACATCGGCCGTTGCGCGTGTCCCCCGGCGACAGCGAGCAGTTCGCGGCGGCCGTGGCGATAGCGGCCCGCTTCGATGAGCGCGGCACCGTGAACCAGCGGAGCGTGCCGGGCGAACAGCGCGTTCGGCGCCTGTGCGGCCGCGATGATCGGGATCGGACTGGGCACTCTGTCGCTCATCCTGAGCCTGATCTCGCTGCGCGCGCCCGACCAGGGCTCGGTGACGGTGTTGTCGGCGACGACCCACGGAATCGGCTACGCGCTGGCGGGTGCGGGGGTCGCGACGCAGAGCGCCCTGCACATGTGGAGCGGCTCCTGGGGGCCGGTCCTCTGGCTGCTGGCCGGTCTGTGCCTGGCTCAGCTCCTGGCGGGTACGGCCGTACCGCGGCCGCCCCGCCGGCCGGATCCGGTGTGCACGCGGCTATCAGCGAACCCTGACGCGGGACCGGCGAACCGGGCGTGACCGGAACCGTACCGGGGCCCGGCTCCGGTCACGCCCGGTCGCGGGCCGCGGACTCCGTATGCGCGTCGAGGATCCGGGTGAGCAGACCGACGAGTGTGCGTCGCTCGGCCGCCGAGAGGGCGGTGAGCAGATCGTCCTGCGCCCGGTCCAGCCGGCGGTCCAGGTCGTCCAAGTGTGTGCTGCCCGCCTCGGTCAGGGTGACGATATTGCGCCGGCGGTCCTCCGGATCGGCGTCCCGTTCCGCGAAACCGCGGCCGACCAGGTCGTTGAGAACCGCCACCATATCGCTGCGGTCGATACCGGTGCGACGCCCGAGTTCGGCCTGACTGGCGGCGCCGGACTCCCGCAGGGTGGTGAGCACGGCGTAGTGGTATCGCCGCGATCCGGTATCGGCCATCGCCTGTTCGGTGGCGCGGGCGGCGAGCAGCGCGGTCTGGTTGATCAGGCGGGTCGGCAGGGAACGCAGCCTGCCGGGGACGTCCTCGTGCGCGATCTTCATCACCGGAATCTAGCAAGCAATTGTTGGCAACTCCCACAAACCGGCTGCCCGGCGCGGATCGCGCGCCGCCCCGGCCGGGCCGGTCAGCGTGTCGCCCACGGCGCGGCGATCAGTGCCTCGGCATCCCCGTCCGAGATATCGATATCGAATACTTCGCCGAGCACCTTCGCCAACTCCGCGAGTTCCAGCTCCCTGGAATCACTCGTCCCGTCCGGATATTCGGTGGTCAGTGTGCGGCCGTCGAGCGTGTGATGGACGCCCGGAAGGAACCGCTGCACGAACGGCCGCTGCGTGAACGGCGAGCGTGGCGAGGTGGAGACGAAATGGTTACCGACCTCGTAGTCGATCCGGTACTGCGGTTCCGGCGTGAAGGTGTAGCGGTCCACCCAGCCGGCCGACGCGAACTGGTGCAACACCCACTCGTCACCACCCAGCTCCCCCGGGTGCGTTCGAGCCGGAACCGCCAGCCGCCGAGGGTGAACTCCTCCGGATGATCGACCAGCGGATAGGGTTCGGACGGCCCGGCCCCGAACCCCACATCGGCCAGCCACACCCGGTCGTCGTCGGAGACGGTGATCCGCAACAGCGCGTGGGTGGCCGGGCGCAGCCCACCCGACCCCATGGTGACGCGGCCGGACAGGCCGGTGACACCGAACCCGAAACGCTCCAGCGCCGCCGCGAACACGGTGACGTTCTCGTAGCAGTAGCCACCGCGCCGCCGCCGGATCAGTTTGTCCTGCAAGGTGTCCAGATCCAGCGGCACCGGCCGCCCCAGCACCGCCTCCAGGTTCTCGAACGGCACCGCCGTGGTGTGCGCGGCCACCAGGTTCCGCAGCACGGCCAGTGTCGGAGTGCGCGGGCCGGTGTATCCGATCCGCGCCAGATACGCGTCCAGATCCAGTGCTGCGCCGTTCCAGTGATAGGCGGCGTCGGCCGGTTTCGCCATGTCATCCCTTTCGCCCGGGTACGGAACGAGCAACCGCGCGCACGCGCCGGATGTTCCGCGCCTCGTGGAAACCGGCACCCCGGGGCCGGCCGGCCCGGGTCGGACGCGCTCCGACACGCCGGGTGAGCCCGGGGCGGCGCTCACGACTCCGTCGAGCTGCCGGCAGTCCCGGCGTACGCCTCATCGAAGAGAGCCCAGCCGTCGCGGTGGCCGACCGTACCCGCTGCTGCCATCCAGCCGCGCCGAACGGCCCCGTCGACGAATGCCCGGACCACGCCGGGCCTATTCAGGTTGAGCGAACGGTCACCGATCCGGATGACACCGGCCGCGGACACGCCTCCATCGGGGATGTGGCGTTCACCGTCGGGGCGGAAGACCAGTGTCAGGCCGGCGACCGACCCGCGCTGCCGGAGCCGCAGGACTTCCTCGCACCCGGGGACATGCCGGTGCGCGGTCCTCCAGAAATATTGCTGCTCCCCCACTGTGAGCACGCGGTAGCGGCCGGTCTTTCTCATCGCGCGAAGGTAGGCGCAGGGCCCGGTCGCCGCCATCGGATCATCGACCGGGACAGAACGGGTCGAGGCGGCCTACCGCGGGGCAATCGATGCCGGTCCGCGCGTAGTCCGCGGTGATGTTCAGGGTGGGGCCGCGGGAGAATCCCGGCGTCGTCTCCGGCGCGCGCGTAGTCCCCGGCCATATTCAGGATTAAGCCGCTGAAGAATCGCAGCATCGTCTCCGATGGGTCAGAGATGCAACGTTCCACGTATTTCGTCCGCCAGAGCCGGGTTACCGGCGGCGATGAACTTCTGGCGCCGACTCATAGCTTGATCGATGTTCGCCATCGATCCCAGATCGTAATCTAGTGAGAGCACCGAGCCGGCCAGATCCGTCACGGTCCCACCTGCCGAGTGCAGTATGTAATGTCCCGGAGACAGGTCCCAGATAGCGAATCCTTTGGCGAACTCGATCATGGCGTCCGAAAAACCTGCCGCCACATGGCACAGTCCGATCGATCCGAAATCGACACCGATGCGGCCTTTCGCTCTCCCGTCGCCACCCAGGGCGTCGATGAAGGCGCGCTGCCGGGCGAGCGGCTCGAACCGCTGTGTAGGGCGCATCAGGTAATTGGTGACCAATGCGTCGGGCAGACATGCGTCCGACGGCTTGTCCAGACGGTGCTCGGCACCATCGGCAGTAACCGCGAAAGCGACATCGACACCGACGTCATCTCTGGCCGCGACGTACGCCTCGACATGATGGAAGATATCCCCGATGACGGCGACGATCGGCCGCGCAAGGGATCGCGAGTAGACAAGGACATGCGTATATCCGTGCAGACCCCGCACCGCTAGTTCGCTGGTGTCCAGGGGATCGACCAACACGCAGAGGTCCGGATCCCCGCCACCGATGACTTCGGGGTCGGCTTCTTCTGATGCGTATACGAACGACGAAATGGTTTCGACGAGTAATTCTTTATACCGTCGGTGCATCCAGAGGTCGTAGTCGGACAAGAAGTTGTCACGGTGGCGGATGTTCTCGTTCTCCGCCCGATGACCGGACAACGCGGCATCGATCAGCTGCGGCCGGATCTCGTCCATCATCCGTCGCACAAGATCGAGCAGTTGCGCACCCAGGTCCGGGATCGCGCTACGCCCCCTTGCACCGTCGCCTTCCGGACTGGTCATCGCAACTCCAATGGTGGCTCGATTCCGGGCGGACTCATCGTGGCAGCTATGAATACTGCCGCCAGGTCGGCGGCATGCATGATTGCGCTGCCGGTCAATTCGTCGAAGCTTTCGATCCGCAGATCACGGCTCTTGGTCATGGCGCCGAAGACCGCGAAATAAACATCGGCTTTCGGGTACAAGGCTCGCACCCGCCGGGTGAGGTATCCGATGACGTCAGCATGTTTGACCTCGAAATCGCATATCACGATGCTGGATGCGCCTTCGGCGGGCGGAAAGAAGGAGGCATCATCAAGATCGATTCCATCTCGAACCTTGTTGCAGCGCAAATATCCGATCTTGCAGCGGGAGAAGCTGTTCGAGGCCAGAAAGGCCGCCATGACGAGGCCGGCTTCGTTGACGCCGAAGCACAGGTCGACATCCAATCGTCGCCCGGCGTTCTTGATCTGGAGCGCCAGCCGTTGCACCCCATAGCCGAAGGTCTCCCAGGACAGGTCGAGTAGTCGACCGGGCTGTGGGTTCGGCAGAGTGAACGCGACGATTTCGGGGTTGCCATATTGGATCGCGGGCACAGCCAGGGTGAACTCCGCACCGACCTGTGATGGTGCTCCGCTGGGCGTAGTGATCGCCGGAGACACCGCGACCGCTCGCCGTGGTTCGAGTTCGGACGAGGAGCCGGCCACGGCTGTGAATTGCCTGAGAGACAACTGTTCTTCGATCGGCAGACGTTCGTAGGCTTCGGCGATCAACTCCGCCGGCGTGAGATGTTCCTCGGCCGCACCGAGTGGGCCGCGACCGTACGCGGTACACAAGATGAGCAGGCTCGACATGGAGGGCGGCGAACCACGTCCCCGGCCACGAGCCCATGCCTCCCACGCGTTGATGGAAGTGCCGCCCAGACTCGTCTGGTTTCCGGTCACCGTGTTGTACCGCTCGGCGGCTTGGTCCTGGGACATACCCGCGGCGTAGCGGTATGCCTGCAAGCTCGGCACATCCGGATATCTGGACATCAGCTCAGCCGCCGCGCCGGCTACCGACCTGAGCTCTGACCACAGTTTTTTACCCTGGGCCGCCATTTCGCGCCCTCGTGCCTGCGGACTGAGTACTGGGCCCGGCCCGGCAACCCGATGTGTCGGCATCGAGGAAACTTCCACAGCGCGCAACCTCCAAATCCGGAGAACGAGAGCGGTATCGGTGGATCGACATTACCCATCACGATGGGCAAGCGGTCTGTTATTGGATGAACTCGCTGATCAGCGCAACCCAGGAACCCGGGTAACGACCCACCGCGACGCAGGTGTCGAAATCGAGCGCGAATGCGAGCGTTGTCGGGACATCTACAGCCGACGACAGAGGCGAGAACTGATGAAAGATTCGGCTCATCAGCACAATAGGTTCCACCCAGCGCATTCAGCCCGACCTGACAACGATCGTTCCACCGTGACACCCGACTGCCGTGAGCTCCCGCCTCTCCCTCGAAGGCCGGCCGTGGGCGACGTGGCACTGACACAAGCCCGCACGTATGGAGGCAACGACCGTATTACGGATATCGCAGCGCTGGAGCGGGTGGCAGAGGCGATCCGTTGCCTTCCGCTCGAACCCGGTCGCCGAGGCCGGACCGTGGACTACCACGATTCCATGCGACTGCAATCGGAAATCGATCGTGTGATCGACCGCTGGCGTGAAATCCATTCGAACGAGGTACGCCGTGAGCGGTGATATCGCGTGCGAACACCACACCGGCCCATGGGTGACTGCGCATATGCTCGGTCCGATCTGGTACTCGGAAGGGATGGCACTCGCGCGGTGCCCCGAAACCGACTTCTGCCTGCGCGGCGCACCTGTTATCGCTGGACGGATCGCATTTCATTTCGGGAACGTGTCCGGTTCCTGCCCATGGGTGGATATGCAGGTGGCCGCCGCAACGCCCCGTTGCGAATGCGAGCCGTATATCACTACGCGGCAGTTGCGCATCGTGTTGCGGGCCGGTGGCTACCCGGGCGGTCCGATCCAAGCGATCAAGTGCCCCGGCGGATGCCGAAGTTTGGTGTCGGTAGCCGGAAACCAGGTCACCACACACCGAGGCGGCGACTGTCCGTGGTCAGGGGTCTGGATCGTGGATCGAGGGTGGTACCCACCGATACTGACACCCGAGTGACTCGGCGAAGATCACTCCGGAAGCAAGAGGCTCCGTGCCGATACCGCTACATATCGAGGCCCAGGTCCAGCACCCGGACCGAATGGGTCAGGGCCCCCACCGCCAGGAAATCGACGCCGGTCCGCGCGTAGTCCGCGGCCATATCGAGGGTGAGGCCGCCGGAGGATTCCAGCTTCGTCTCCGGTGCGACGGCATTACGGCGCTGGACCGCGGCCTGGGTCTGCCAGAGCGGGAAATTGTCGAGCAGGACCAGTTGCACCTGCTCGCCGAGTACGGCGTCGAGCTGGTCGAGATCGTCGACCTCGACCTCGCAGTCGATCTCCGGCGCGGCGGCGCGGACCGCCCGCAGTGCCTCGACCACCGAACCCGCGGCGACGACGTGATTGTCCTTGATCAGCGCGGCGTCGCCCAGACCCATGCGATGGTTCACGCCACCGCCGGCGCGCACCGCGTACTTCTGCAGGGCGCGCAGACCGGGCAGCGTCTTACGGCTGTCCCGGATCCGGCACCCGGTGCCCTCGACCGCGTTCACCCAGTCGGCGGTGGCGCTGGCGATACCCGAGAGATGACACATCAGGTTGAGCATGGTGCGTTCGGCGGTGAGCAGGCCGCGGGTCGGGGCCGCCACTGCCAGTACTGTCTGCCCGGGCGCGATCCGGGTACCGTCGGGCACCCGCTCGGTGACTTCGTAGCCGTCGGCGCCGATCACCTCGTCGAGTACCAGTAGCCCGATATCGATTCCGGCGACGGTGCCCGGCTGCCGGGCCACCACCGCGGCCTTCACCGCCGCGTCCGCGGGGACGGTGGCCGTGGTGGTGATATCGGGCCCGTAGCGCAGATCCTCGTCCAGCGCGGTACGGATGAGAGCGCGGACTTCCGCGGGATCCAGGCCGGGATCCAATGTCATCGTCTTCTCCTCGTTCTCGATCCGGGCGACCGGACGCACGGCATCGCTTCGGCGGCGGACACCGGACCGGCCGGCTCCGGTAGCCGACAGGTCGCGAACGACGAGTCCACTCGACCGCTCACGACGGCGCCGCCAGCGGCGTCGGTTCGGTGACCACTCGCGGCGCCCCGACCTCGTCGAGGCGCACCATGATCGGCTGTGCCGGGCCCGGCGCCGTCCGCGGATGATCGGAGCGGGTATGGCAGCCGCGGCTCTCGGTGCGCACCCGCGCCGCCAGCAACAGCGCCCGCGCTGTCACGGTGAGCGCGGCGTCCTCGACCCGGGCCACGGCGTCCGCGGGCGTCCCGGATCGGGGCGCCGGTACGGCGGTCGCCGACGCGGCCGGCTCCTCGCCGCGCGCGGTGTCGAGCAGCCGGGCCGCCCGGGCCAGCCCGGCACCGTCGCGCACGACCGCGGCGTGCTCGGTCATCGTCTGCTGGAGTACCGGCCGCGGCAGCACCGGCCGGACCTTCCCGGATCCGCCCGGCACGCCGGCCGGTTCGCCCAGCCGCTCCAGCGCCGCGAGCCCGGCCCGCTCGCCCATCACCAGCCCCTCGAGCAGGCTGTTGGAGGCCAGCCGGTTGGCACCGTGCAACCCGGTGCGCGCGACCTCTCCGGCCGCGTAGAGCCCGGGCACGCCGGTACGCCCGTACAGATCGGTGACCACACCGCCGCACTGATAGTGCGCCGCGGGCGCCACCGGGATCAGATCGCGGCGGGGATCGATACCCGCGGCGCGGCAGGACATGGTGATCGTCGGAAAACGCCGGGTGAACTCGGGGATCTCCCGGGCGTCGAGGTACACATGGTCGGTGCCGAGCGACCGCATGCGCGCCGCGATGGCCCGTGACACCACGTCCCGGGGCGCCAGATCACCGCGCGGATGGGCACCGGCGGTCACCGAATCACCCCGCGCGTCCACCAGGCGCGCGCCCTCCCCGCGCACCGCCTCGCTGATCAGCGGCTGCCGTCCGAAACCGTCGGGCGTGTACAGGACGGTGGGATGGAACTGCACGAATTCCAGATCCGCCACCGCCGCGCCCGCCCAGAGTGCCAGGGCGACACCGTCGGCCGTCGCGCCGGCCGGGTTGGTGCTCAACGCGTACAGCTGCCCGAGACCGCCGGTCGCGAGCAGTACCGCGGGCGCGTGCACGCGGCCGAGACCGCGGTCGGAGACGGCGAGCACCCCGTGGACGCCGGTCGCGCCGGTGACGACCTCGAGCACCGTGGTCCCGAACAGCACCGGTAATCCGGCCGCCGACAGTGCCCGCTGCACTTCCGCGCCGGTGGCGTCGCCGCCGGCGTGGATGATGCGGCGGGTACTGTGCCCGCCCTCCCGGGTCCGCGACACCTGTCCGTCCCGGCCGAGGTCGAAGACCGCGCCGAGATCGGTGAGGGCCGCCACCGCGTCCGGGCCGCCGGCGACGATGGAGCGCACCGCGTCGGGATCGCACAGCCCGCCGCCGGCGTCGAGGGTGTCGGCGACATGGGAGTCCACCGAATCCCCGTGCGGCGCGACGACGGCGATACCGCCCTGCGCGTACTGCGTGGCGGTATCGGCCGGGCCGCCCTTGCTCAGGATCAGCACCCGCGCCCCGGCCCGGGCGGCCGCGCGGGCGGCGGTGAGCCCGGCGACCCCGCCGCCGATCACGACGAGGTCGGCGCGGGCCTCCCACGCGCGATCGAGTTGATCGGTCATCACGTACTCCACGTCCGTGGGAACGTTGTCACGCCCGGCCCGGCGTCATTCCCCGCCGCCCGGGGTGCCGATCTCGATCATCCGCTGTACCGAATTCCGGGCCAGCGCCGCGGTCTCCGGATCGACGTGCACCTCGTCGCGGTTCTCCTCCAGACAGCGCAGCAGCGCGGCCGGGGTGATCATCTTCATGTACTTGCAGGCGGCGCGGTCGTTCACGGCCCGGAAATCGATACCCGGGGCGGCCTTGCGCAGCTGATGCAGCATGCCCACCTCGGTCGCGACCAGCACCTGGTTCGATTTCGCGGCGCGGGCGGCGTCGATCATGCCGCCGGTCGACAGGATATGCACCCGGTCGGCGGGAAATTCGCCTTCACCGGCCAGGTACAGCGCCGAGGTCGCGCAGCCGCATTCGGGGTGCACGAAGAGTTCGGCGTCGGGATGCGCCCGGGCCTGGTCGTTGAGTTCGTCGCCGTTGATCCCGGCGTGCACATGGCATTCGCCCATCCAGATGTGCATGTTCTCGCGACCGGTCTCGCGCTTGACGTGCGCGCCCAGGAACTGATCGGGCAGGAAGAGCACCTCGCGGCCGGGGTCGATCGAGGCGACCACGTCGACCGCGTTGGACGAGGTGCAGCAGATATCGGTGAGCCCTTTCACCGCCGCGGTGGTGTTCACGTACGACACCACCACCGCGCCCGGGTGCTCGGCCTTCCAGTCGCGCAGTTCGTCGGCGGTGATCGAATCCGCGAGCGAGCATCCGGCGCGCTCGTCGGGGATCAGCACGGTCTTCTCCGGGCTCAGGACCTTCGCGGTCTCGGCCATGAAGTGCACACCGCAGAAGACGATCGTCTCCTCGGGCGCCTCGGCCGCGATCCGGGACAGCGCCAGCGAGTCGCCCACGTGATCGGCCACGTCCTGGATCTCGGGCAGCTGATAGTTGTGCGCGAGAATGGTGGCGTTGCGCTGCCGGGCCAGGCGTTTCACCTCGGCCGCCCATTCCGGTGTCCCCTCGACCCCGGTGTAGCCCGACGGCCCGTCGCTGATCCGCTCCCGCAGTGCGGTACCCGGCGCCGGGGCCAATTCGGCTCCCATCGTCGCCATGGTCGCTCCTTCCTCCGCGCGATCGGCCCCTCTGCCGATTCGCACTCAACCAGGTTTTCGACTTATGATCGAAAACGTGGACCAGTTTAGCACCATCCATGAATCGCTCACCGCGGTGTTCCAGGTTCGCCGCTTCCCCGCCGACAACGCCGCAGGTCACGGCGGCGCAGCGGCCGGGGACCGCCGTCCGCCTCGCCAGCAGCGGGAACTCGCGGTCCTGCTGTGGCAACGCGCACTGGACCCGCAGCGCGGCACCTGGTCGCTCCCCGGCGGCCGGCTGCGCAACGACGAGGATCTGGACACCTCGGCGCGCCGGCAGCTGGCCGAGAAGGTGGACGTACGCGAGGTGGACCACCTCGAGCAACTGTCGGTGTTCAGCGCCCCCGACCGCGTCCCCGGCCCGCGCCGGATCGCCTCGGCCTACTTGGGCCTGGTCCCCCTCACCGCCGACCCCCGCCTGCCGGACGACACCTCCTGGCACCGGGTGGCCGCGCTACCGGAGATGTCGTTCGATCACGGCACCGTGGTCGAACACGCCCGGGCGCGGCTGGCCGCGAAACTCTCCTACACCAATATCTCCTTCGCCCTGGCGCCGGATCGGTTCACCATGTCCACGCTGCGGGAGATCTATTGCGCCGCCCTGGGTTACGACGTCGATACGACCAACCTGCAGCGGGTCCTGACGCGGCGCAAGGTGATCACCCCCACCGGGGACACCGCCGCGCCGGGACGGGCCGGCGGACGCCCCGCCTCGGTCTACCGGTTCAGCGATTCCGGACTGCGCGTGACCGACGAATTCGCCGCCCTCCGGCCGCGCACCTGACGCCGCCCGCGGCCGCCCCGGCACGGCGACCCGGGACCGAGCCGCGGATCGCGCAGCCTGAGCGCGGCCGAGTCCGAGGCCTGCCCGGCTACTGGGTCTGTGGCACCGCGGCGCCGAGAGAGCGGCGACCGCAGGCTCGACCGAGCCGGCAGGCGAGCCGGCCGCGCGGACCGGGGTCCCGCTCGTGTGGGCAGCGGCGGGATCAGGTCCGCAGCTCCGGCCGCGGTACCGGCTGCTTCTCCGGGCGCCGGGCCCCGCGGTCCAGCGGCCAGACGATCACCTCGATCATCCAGAACAGCAGCAGGAACAGCGTCACCACCACTGTCGGGATCACCAGGAACAGAATCGAGAGCACCGCGATCACGATGAACGCCGCCAGGGCCGCCGGGGAGACGCCCTGCAACCGGCTGCCGAACCGCACCGCCGCCCACATCATCCAGCGGCGCGGCAGCGATACCGCGCATTCGCGCAGCGCCCGCCGGAACAGCCCGTCGGCGTCGACCTTGCTCACCGACTCCGAGCGGAGCAGATAGTCGTGCAGGATGGCCGCCCGCGTGTACACGCCGTAGCGCGGTATCAGCCACACCACCGGCCGCGGCACCGAAGCGAAATCGGTCCGGAATCCGGCGGGCACTTCGAAATGTTCGTCCGCACCCGCGTAACCCAGCGGTTCCCGGACCTTCCAGAACGTCCCATCGATCTCCTCGACCACGAGCGCACTGGTGAACCCCACGAAGCAATCTCCCTGTCTTCACATCGGATTCGCTCAGCCTACGACCGTTGGCGACAACCCCGATAACCGGCCGCACGGCCGTCCCGACCACAGGGACACAGGAACACCTCGTACCGGCCGGCCGCGCTGTCGCGACCCATCGGCCGGGTACGCACCGCGCATCCGTCGCATGCCGGCCGGCGCATTCCGGAGTGCTGCCGGTGGATCACACCGTGCCGCACCTTCGTTGGACCCCGCGTGTGTCCACGCGCGACAGCGGTCCGATTGCTCGGCGTGACCGTGGTGGTCTCGACCCCGCGCCCGCGGCTCAGTTCGGCGGGGCAGCGGGCGGCTCGCCGCCGGCCTCTCCGGCGAACCCGGCCCGCGCACCGGCGCGGGCCGGATCGGCGGATGCCGCGGTGCCGGGCGGGCCGGGGCGATACGCCACGCCTTCGAACTCCGGATCGGCGTAGGGCTGGGGCCGGGAGTCGCCGAAAGCACTGGCGAAGCCGGTCCCGAGATCCTCGGCCGGGCTCAGTCCGGCCAGGAGCAGGATCACCAATCCGGCCAGCAGCGGCTGCACCACCAGCGCGAGCTGAGTGCCCAACTCCACGGGCAATGCGACGATCTGACCGACCGGTGGATCCTCGGGTCGCGAATTGTCCCAGGTGACAACGATGTTCCCGAACCACGCCATGACCCAGGCGCCGGCCACCGAGCCCAGCAGCAGCCCGGCGCACTGGAGGGGACCGCGCATCCGGCGCCACCGCCATGCCGCCACCGCCGACAGGAAACCGGTGACCGCCCCGGCGCCGACGAACAACGCCGTCGCGTCGAACCGGTGCAGGCTCTCGCCGACCAGCGCGGCGCCGCGACCCGGCTCGACCACCAGCACCCGTTCGGTCGGCGCCAGCAGCCCCCACAGGGCCCCCACCAGCACGCTCACCACTATTACCGCGAGTAGCAGGACGAAGGCGGCGCGCACTTCACGCCGCGTCCCGGCCCGGTTCCACCCGGCCATCGCTACCGCCTTTCCAGGCGGGCGGAATCGATCCGGCCGTGCCGGGAGCAGGTCGCCCACCATCCGTCCGGGTCGATCTGCACCACCATGCGGCGGCCGCAGTGCGCACAGAACCGTGGCGGTTCCAGCCCTAGTTCCACCGCCCGGGCGATCGGTTCGTCGAGTCCGGGCACGATCGGCCGGCCCGTGAACGGGTTGTAGCGCGCGTCCATATCGCCGACAGTACTCACGACCTCGGTCCTTCCCCGGACGACATCGCCGATCAGAAGGTTTCGTTGAGTGCTTTGATCGGCATCTCGAGTTCACCGAGCAGGTCCAGGTCCTGTTCGGCGGGACGGCCGAGGGTGGTGAGGTAGTTGCCCACGATCACCGCGTTGATACCGCCGAGGATGCCCTGGCGGGCGCCGAGATCGCCGAGGGTGATCTCACGACCGCCGGCGAACCGCAGCAGGGTCCGGGGCAGGGCGAGCCGGAACGCCGCGACGGCACGCAACGCGTCGGCGGCCGGGAGGACCTCGAGGTCGCCGAAGGGCGTGCCCGGCCGCGGGTTGAGGAAGTTCAGCGGGACCTCGTCGGGTTCGAGTGCGGCCAGGTCGGCGGCGAATTCGGCGCGCTGTTCCAGGCTTTCGCCCATCCCGAGGATGCCGCCGCAGCAGACCTCCATCCCGGCCGCACGCACCATCCGCAGCGTGTTCCAGCGTTCTTCCCAGCTGTGCGTGGTGACCACGTTCGGGAAGTAGGAACGCGCGGTTTCCAGGTTGTGGTTGTAGCGGTGCACACCCATCGCGGCCAGCCGGTCCACCTGGTCCTGGGTGAGCATGCCGAGCGAACAGGCGACCTGGATGTCGACCTCGTTACGGATGGCCTCGACACCGGCGGCCACCTGGGCCATCAGCCGCTCGTCGGGTCCGCGCACCGCGGCGACGATGCAGAATTCGGTGGCGCCGGTCTTGGCGGTCTGTTTGGCCGCCTCCACCAGGCTGGGAATATCCAGCCAGGCCGCGCGCACGGGCGATTGGAACAGGCCCGACTGGGAGCAGAAATGGCAATCTTCCGGGCAGCCGCCGGTCTTGAGGCTGATGATGCCCTCGACCTCCACCTCGGGACCGCACCACTTCATCCGTACCTCATGGGCGAGTTCGAGCAGGGACTCGAGACGGTCGTCGCCGAGGCGAAGGACGTCGAGGATCTGCTCCCGGGTCAGCCCGAGTCCGCGCTCCAGGACCTGGTCCCGCGCCAGGGTCAGCACGTCCTCGGCGGTCGCGGCGGTATCAGGTGTCCCGGTGGGTGCCTGTGTCACGGGCGGATCCCTTCGTCCGAAAGGTTTTCCTGGTTCCGGTCGGTACGGAACCCAGAACTTGAACAGCGTTCAGGACAGGGTAGCGCCAAAGATTGAACAGCGTTCAGGCTGGGGTAGCGTCAGCAGGAGTCAGCGATATCGGGAGGTCCGCACCGTGCAGTTACACCGGGACGACGTCGTGGACGGCGCCCTCGCCATCCTCGACCAGTACGGCCTGGCCGACCTCACCATGCGCCGGCTCGCCGGCGCCCTGCGGGTCCAGCCCGGCGCGCTGTACTGGCATTTCCCGAACAAACAGGCACTACTCGGCGCCGTGGCCGACCGGATCCTCGCCCCGATGGAGCATCCGGTGCGCGCCGGCGACTGGTCGGGGACACTCGCCGAACTCGCCCATCGGCTGCGCGACTGCCTGCTCACCTACCGGGACGGCGCGGAACTGGTCTCGGCGACCTACGCCTCCCGCCTGACCACCAGCAAGGGCCGGGAGCGACTCGCCGCCGCGGTCATCCGCGCCGGGATCCCGCGCGCGGAGGCCGAACTCGCCGCGTACACGCTGCTGTACTACGTACTCGGGCACACCGTCGACGAACAGTCCCGGCTGCAGATGGATTCCGCCGGCGCCCTGACCGCGGAGACCGGCGCCCTCGCCGCGTCCGAGGATCCGACGGCCCGCTTCGATTTCGGCCTGCAACTGTTCACCGCCGGTATCCGGCACCGCCTGGGTGCCGAGATCCGCTGACACAGCGGGGCGCGCGACCCTCGACCGAGGGACACTCGGCACAACCTTGAACACCGTTCAAGTATGGTTCCCCCGTGACCCCCGATCCACTGGCCTGGCTCGACGACAACGCCGCCGCGCGCACGACCGCCGGACTACGACGGCGCCTACGCCCGCGCCCGGCCGTCGCGACCGGCCTGGATCTGGCTTCCAACGACTACCTCGGGCTCGCCCGGCACCCCGAGGTGATCGCGGGAGCCGTCGCGGCTGTGCACCGGTGGGGCGCGGGGTCCACCGGTTCACGGCTGGTCACCGGTACGACCACCGACCACGAACTTCTCGAAGCCGAACTGGCGGAGTTCACCGGATTCGCGGCAGGCCTGGTGTTCGCCTCCGGCTACGCCGCCAACCTCGGCGCTGTCACCGCCCTGGCCGGGCGGGGTGCGCTGATCGTCTCCGATTCGGGCTGCCACGCCTCCCTCGTGGACGCCTGCCGTCTGTCCCGCGCCCGGGTGGAGATCGCCCCGCATCGCGATATCGGCGCGGTGCGCCGGCTGCTGGCCACTCGCAGCGAGGAACGCGCCCTGGTACTCACCGATTCGGTGTTCAGTGCCGACGGCGACCTCGCACCGCTGGCCGAACTCCACCGGGTGACCCGCGCACACGGCGCGGTACTGCTGGTCGACGAAGCGCACGGGCTGGGTGTGCGCGGTGCCGGTGGACGCGGACTCGTCCACGAGACCGGCCTGGCCGGCGAACCCGACGTGGTGGTGACCGCGACCCTGTCCAAAGCCCTCGCCGCCCAGGGCGGCGTGGTCCTCGGCGCCGGGCGGGTCCGGGCGCACCTGATCGATACGGCCCGCACCATGATCTTCGACACCGGCCTGGCGCCGGCGGCCGTCGGTGCCGCCCGCGCCGCACTGCGGATCCTGCGCCGGGACCCCGGACTACCCCGGCGCGTGCTGGACCGGGCGGCCGAGATAGCCCGGATCGCCGGTGTCCCCACCCCTGATTCGGCGGTCGTCCCGGTGGTGCTGGGCGCCCCCCGGGTCGCCTACGAGGCGGCGGTGGCCTGTCGCGAACAAGGTCTGGAGGTCGGCTGTTTCCGGCCCCCATCGGTCCCGGAGGGTACCTCCCGGCTGCGGATCACCGCCCGCGCCGACCTGTCGGCCGCCGATCTCGCCACCCTCGGCGCCGTGCTGTCCCCGATTCTCGTCCGGGCCCGCGGCGGAGTGGTGGCGATATGACTCTGCTCTTCGTCACCGGCACCTCGACCGAGGTCGGCAAAACCGTCACCACCGCCGCGCTGGCCGCGGTCGCGGTCGCGGCCGGTCGCGAGGTCGCCGTCTGCAAACCCGCCCAGACCGGTATCGCCCCCGGCGAACCCGGTGATCTCGCCGTTGTCACCGCCCTCGCCGGCGTGACCCGGACCGTCGAACCGGCCCGCTACCCCGAACCGCTGGCCCCCGCCACGGCCGCCCGCCGCTGCGGCGCCCCGCTGCTCACCCTGGCCGAAACCGCCGCCGCCATCGCCGATCTCGGATCCGCCGGCCTGGTGCTGGTGGAAGGCGCGGGCGGGCTGCTGGTCCGCCTCGGCGAATTCACCCTGCTCGATCTCGCCCGGGAACTGGCGGCCCCGGTGCTGGTGGTCGCCGCTCCCGGTCTCGGCACCCTCAATCACAGCGAACTCACCACCTGGGCGCTGCGGCAGGCCGGGGTGGAATGCGCGGGCCTGGTAGTGGGTTCGTGGCCCGAACATCCCGACCTCGCGACCCGGACCAACCGCGCGGACCTGCCGCGGGTCACCGGCGCCGAACTCGTCGGTGCCATACCGGCGGGAGCGGGTTCTTGGAGTCCGGCGCGTTTCCGGGCGGCGGCCCCGGGCTGGTTCGACCGGTCCTGGGCCGAGCGGTATCTCGGACCGGCCGGTGCCGGGCCGCACACCCGCCCACCGATCGCCGCCTCGGCTCCCTAGAGTTCGGATATGGCCACCACACGCACGCACCGGGAGACCACGGCACCACGCGCCACCTACTCGGCCCCGGCCGGCGGCGGAACGGTACGCACCCGGATGACGCCGCAAGGATTGCCTGTCGGGGTGGCGGCGAACGACGAACGCGGCCGGGGTATTCGACCGGGCGAACTCGGCGCGATCGAGGAGGGCCGGGATCAGGCGTACCCGGCCGGGCCGCCGCTCCCCTGTCGGTAGTCGTACGAGGAAGGCACCGTATGCGCTCGCACCGGACCGGCGAACCCGATCCCGCCGACGCCGCGACCGCGCCGCTGTGGCGGGCGGTACAGGCCTTCCGGCTGGTCACCCTGCTGTACGCGGTGGGTCAGCAGGTCGCCTCCGTGGGGTACTACGAGAACCAGCGGTTGAGCTGGGTTCTCATCGCGCTCATGGTGCTCTGGTCGGGAGTTTCGGCACTATTGCTCGCCCAGTGGCACACCCCCGATACCGCACGCACCCGCACGCTGGTGGTGGTCGGCGACCATCTCGTGGTCCTCGGCCTGATCGCGGCGACACCGCTGGTCGCCGACTACGACTGGTACCACGGACATCAGCCCCTGCCCACCACCATGTGGTCGGCGAACGCGGTGATCTCGGCCGCCATTCTGCGCGGCCCCGTCGCGGGAGTCGTCTCGGGCCTGGTCGTCGCGGCCACCATCATCACCATGCGACAGCAATGGGGCCAGGACGTCTGGGCCGATGCCACCGCCCCGGTGCTGGTGTCGGTGGGCCTGGCGCTGGGACTGGCCGCGAATACGGCGCGGCGCGCCCAGGAGCAGCTCCAGCGGGCGGTGCGGCTCACCGCGGCCGCCGAGGAACGGGAACGGCTGGCGCGGCAGGTGCACGACGGTGTCCTGCAGATCCTCTCCTACATCACCCGGCGCGGCACCGCGATCGGCGGCCCGGCCACCGAGCTGGCCCAGCTCGCCGGGGAACAGGAGATCGCGCTGCGGCGGCTCATCTCCGAACAGGGCGCCGCGTCCGGCGGCGACGCGACGACCGTCGACCTGCGCCCCCTGCTCACCGCGCACGCCACGCCGGACGTGGTGGTCTCGACCCCGGGCGATCCGGTGCGGCTCGGCCGCTGGACCGCCGACGAGATCGCCGCCGCCGTCGCGGCCGCCCTCGCCAATGTGGAGTCGCACGCGGGCCCCGCGGCCCGGGCGTTCGTGCTGTTGGAGGACACCGGCACGGAGCTGATCGTGAGTGTGCGCGACGACGGGGTCGGTATCGCTCCCGGCCGGCTCACCGAGGCCGAGAACGAGGGCCGGATGGGCGTGTCGCGATCGATCACCGGCCGGATCGCGGCGCTGGGCGGCACCGCCGAACTGCTCACCGCGGCCACCGTCGGCGAGGGCACCGAATGGGAGTTCCGTATTCCCCGCGGCTGAACCTGTCCCGCGTGTTCGGCTCCCCGGCGAGCCCCGTGGCTCTGGCAGGATGGGGACGGCGCGAACGCGGAAGGAGCGGCGGCGTGAGCGGACAGGCGGCGGAGACGATTTCGGTGATGGTGGTCGACGACCACCCGATCTGGCGCGAGGGCGTGTCCCGCGATCTCACCGAGGCCGGTTTCCGGGTGGCCGCCACCGCCGAGGACGCCGCGGCCGCCACCCGCCGGGCCGCCGCGACCCGGCCCCAGGTGGTGCTGATGGATATGCAACTGCCCGACGGCAACGGGGCGCTGGCCACCGCCGAGGTGCTGCGGGTGTCCCCGGAGAGCCGGGTCCTGGTGCTCTCGGCGTCGGGCGAACGCGACGATGTGCTGGACGCGGTGAAGGCCGGGGCCTCCGGCTATCTGGTGAAGAGCGCGTCGGCGGCGGAACTGGTCGCCGCGGTCCGCGCGACAGCCGCCGGGCAGGCGGTGTTCACCCCCGGGCTGGCCGGCCTGGTGCTCGGTGAGTACCGCCGGATGGCCACCGCCCCGGCCGATCCCGGCGCCCCGCACCGGCCCGCGCTGACCGACCGGGAGACCGAAGTGCTGCGGCTGGTCGCCAAGGGCCTGTCCGCGAAACAGATCGCGACCCGGTTGGAGCTGAGCCATCGCACGGTCGAGAACCATGTGCAGGCCACCCTGCGCAAACTACAGCTCGCCAACCGGGTCGAGCTCACCCGCTACGTGATCGAGCAGGGTCTCGACGAGTGATGCCGCGGTAGCTTCGCGTGATTCGGGTAGATCCCGGCGCCGGCCCGAGTAGTCCTACTCATCCGCGCGGCCCGGAGGCCGCCGACCATCGAGGTATGACGACTTCGATCGATCCGGCGCTGGTCGCCCGCCTGTCCGGCGAATTCACCTCGATCGCCGGTGGTTTCACCACACTCGGTGGTCAGCTGAACACCCTCGGCCGCGATCTGGAGGCGCTGCACCGGCAGGTACGTGCGGCGACACCGCAGCAGTCGGAGCCCGGTACCGCCGGTGTGTCCGCGCCGACGGCCGAACAGGGACCGGACACCGCGAAACCCACCGCGCCGAAACCCGCCGCGCCGCAGTCGCCTTCGCCTGCCGCCACACCGGACGCGGCGGGGACGCCCGGTGCGCAGGCCGGCGGAGCCGCGCCGGCACCGGTCGGCGGCCCGGTGCCCGCGCCTCCCGGCCCCGCCCCCTGGGGTGTCCCCGCGGCCACCGCACCGCAGCCGCCCTGGCCGGTCCCACCGCCGCACCCGCACAGTAGATATGCCGGCGCGTACCCGATCCACCGGAACCGGCCACCGGTGCCACCACCGGTACCTCCCGGCCGCGGTGCGGCCGGACCGGCCGCGCCGCGTACGCCGTGGTGGCAGCGCGAAGGCGTGATCAGCCGGCTACTCGCGGTGGCGGGGGTGGCGGTGACCCTCATCGGTGTCGTGATGCTGCTGGTGCTGGCCGCCCAGGCCGGTATCTTCGGTCCGGTCCCCCGTGTCGTCGCCGGGGCGGCGTTCTCGGCGGCCCT
The DNA here is from genome assembly GCF_046764065.1 of Nocardia sp. NPDC002869. NCBI lineage: Bacteria > Bacillati > Actinomycetota > Actinomycetes > Mycobacteriales > Nocardiaceae > Nocardia > Nocardia sp. NPDC002869. Next base: position 16,119 of record NZ_JBKOOL010000006.1, on the reverse strand, counting down.
GGTCGGGGCCGGCGTGCGGGTGTACCGGCGCACCGGCGGCCGGGTCGGCGGGGTCGCGCTGGCCGCCACCGGTTTCGCCGGCGCCTACCTGGACGTGATCGCGACGACGACGATCTACGACTGGCTGCACCCGGTACCGGGCTTCGCCGTCGCACTCGGTGTCGCCGCGGCCGGGGTGGGCCTGGCGGTGCAGTGGCGTTCCCAGGCCCTGGCGGTTCTCGTCGTCGCGGGCGCCGCGGTGCTGGCCCCGTTCGTCAGCACCGAGCTGTCGTTGCTCGCCTTCCTGATCGTGCTGCAACTGGCCTGTGTACCGGTGCAGTACCGGTACGACTGGCCGTTCCTGCATCTGGTACGCACGGTTCCGGCCGTACTCGCCACCCAGATCGCCGTCGTCGCCGTGGCGATCGGCACCGACGACCCCGGCCGGAAGGTGCTGGTACTCGTGGCCGCTGTCGCGGTCGCCGCGGTGGGCCTGGCGGGCACCGTCGTCGTGGTGCGGCACCGCGCCGGCGATATCGTGGCCACCCTGACCTGTGCGCTGGCCACCACCCCGTTGCTCGCCGCGTCCGCCCTGTTCGATCGGCCCGCCGCCACGGCGATCTCGTCGGGCTACGCCGTCGTCCTGCTGTCGCTCGCCGCGACCGCGCTGCTGCCGAAGGTGCGCGAAATCGCCCGCGTACCCGGTCATACCGCCACCGTCGCGGCCGTCGCCGGTTCGTTCGCCCTGCTGGAAACCCTCTGGGGTGTGACCACCGAGGCGATGCTTGCCCTGGGCCTGTTCCTCGTCGCCGCCTGCTACCTGGGGATCGCGGGCCGCACCCGCAACCGGGTCGCGACGGCGCTCGGCGCCGGGTACGCCGCCCTCGGCGGGCTCGCCTTCCTGGTGGTCGCCGGTCCGGGCACCCTGTCCACCGAATGGATCGCCGTGCGTGAACTCTCGGCCGGGACCGCGGCCTCGGCGATCGCCGGGCTCGCGGTGGTCGCGGTGGCACTGTGGGGTTCGGGCCGGTTCACCGTATCGCGGCATCCCGGCGCATCCACCGACTCCCGCACCACCCTGCGGTGGGTCGGCGGCAGCGTCGCGGCCCTCTACCTGGTGACCGCCACGACCGTCTCGCTCGGAGTGATCTCCGGTAACGCCGACGGATTCGTCGTCGGCCACAGTATCGCCACCATTGTCTGGATGGCCGGTGCGCTGGCCGCCCTGCTGTACGGGCTGCGCCGGCTGAGCGGCGGGACGCCGACGGCCGCCAAGGTCGCACTCGGCTCCGGGCTGCTGGTCACGGCCGCCGCGTTGGCGAAATTGTTCCTGTTCGATCTGGCCACCCTCGACGGGCTCGTCCGGGTGACCGCGTTCCTGGTGGTCGGGGTGCTGTTGCTCATCGCCGGCACCCGCTACGCCCGGGCATTCGCCGAGAGCGGTGCCCGCCGAGACGATTCCGGGTCCGCCGCACCGCACTGATCCCCGGCCCGGGATGCTCCCGCGACCCGGCCCCGGTGGCACCCGGCCACCGGGGCCGGTTCAGGAATCCGCGCGTGCCGCCGCGACCATGGCGGCGGTGACGGTCGCGATATCGGCGCCGTCGCTGATATAGGGCGGCATCGCGTAGATCAGGTTGCGGAACGGCCTGATCCAGGCGCCCGCGGCGACGGCGGCCGCGGTGGCCGCCCGCATATCCACCGGCCGATCCAGCTCGATCACTCCGATACCGCCCAGCACCCGCACCTCGGTCACCCCCGGCAGCTCCCGCGCCGGAGCCAGACCCGCGCGCAGGCCGGCGCCGAGCCGGGCCACCTCCGCCTGCCAGTCGCGCGCGAGCAGCAGTTCCACCGATGCGACCGCGACGGCACAGGCCAGCGGATTACCCATGAACGTCGGGCCGTGCATGAGTCCCCCGTGCGCGGCGCTGACGGACTCGGCGATCTCGCTCGTGCACAGCGCGGCGGCGAGGGTCAGATATCCGCCGGTGAGTGCTTTGCCCACACACATGACATCCGGTGCGACCCGCGCCTGCTCGGCGGCGAAGAAGGTGCCGGTCCGCCCGAACCCGGTGGCGATCTCGTCGAACACCAGCAGGACCCCGTGCTCGTCACACAGCCGGCGCAGGTCGGCCAGGTAGCGGGGATCGTGCCAGCGCATCCCGCCCGCCCCCTGGACCACCGGTTCCACCACGATCGCGGCCAGCTCGGACGCGTGCCGGGCGACGGCGTGTTCCAGCTCCCGCACGTAATCGTCGCGGTAGTCCCGGGGTGGCGCGGAGACGAAGAGCTGTTCGGCCAGGACATCGGTCCACAGCGCGTGCATCCCGCCTTCCGGATCGCACACGCTCATGGGGGTGAAGGTGTCGCCGTGATATCCGCCGCGCCAGGTCAGCAGCCGGCGCTTTTCCGGACGCCCCACCGACCGCCAGTACTGCAGGCACATCTTCACCGCGACCTCCACCGCGACCGAACCGGAATCGCAGAGGAATACCCGGTCCAGGCCGGTGGGGGTATGCCGCACCAGCAGTTCGCACAATCGGGCCGCCGGTTCGTGGGTGAGCCCGCCGAACATCACATGGCTCATCCGGCGCGACTGCGCCACCAGCGCTTCGTCGAGGACCGGGTGCCGGTAGCCGTGGACTGCGGCCCACCACGAACTCATCCCGTCCACCAGTTCGCGGCCGTCTGCCAGCGTCAGCCGGGTACCCGCGGCCCCGGTGACGACCAGCGGTTCGGTGCTGGGCGGAAAGCCGCCGTAGGGGTGCCACACATAGCGCGCGTCGAGGTCGGAGATCTGCGCGGCGGTGAGTTCTGCGGGGGCGGCGAGCACGGCGATCCTCCACTCGTAGCGCGACCGCGGCCGGCCGCACGAAATCTTGAACGCCGTTCAAGTTACCAACCCGGACAGACCGGGCCGCACAGCAGGGACACACCCCGGCGCGCAGCAACCCGATGCCGCCGGAGGCACGGCCCCACCCACGGACCACTCGATGCGGCCGCCGTGCAGTCGGTCCAACAGCACCTGCGCCGCGGGCCACTCTGCACCCGAACGCATCCGCCCGCACCCCGATGGTCAGCCGGCCCCGTCCGGCACCGCCGCCACCCGGCCCAGCAATCGCCGCAACTCCGCCATCCCGGCCTCCCCCACATCCGCCCGTACCCGATCCTCGATCCGCGCGATGCGCTTCCCGGCCAGTTCGAGCGCCGCGAGTCCGGCCTCGGTACATACCACCTGCCGGGCCCGCCGGTCCCGCGGATCGACCTGCCGGCGCACCAGCCCGGCTCGCTCCAGCTGCCCCAGCAGTTCGCCCATCGACTGCTGGGTCATCCCGGCAGCCTCCGCCAATTCCCCCACCCGCGAGCCCGCCGGATCCAGATACCGGAACACCGCGTAGTGCGCGGGACGCAATTCCGCGGCCAGCCGCCCACGCAGTTCGTCGTTCAGTTCCGCCTCGACGGCCCGGGTGGCCAGCGTGAGCAGTTTCAGCAGCGACGGGGTCGTTGACATATTAAGAAGGTAACCTTTCTAATAGAGCCATGCCAGATCGGGTCTACTCCTTCCGCAACGGTCACCGCATCACCGTGGTCGACGAGGGCACCGACGCGCACGGCCCCTATCTGCGGCTGCGCCACGAACTGCCCACCCCCGGCCGGCAGGCGGGCCCGCACTGGCACCCGGTGATCGGCGAGAGCTGGACGGTACGGCGCGGCGCGCTCGGGTTCCGCGTCGACGGCCGCGCGATCACGGCCGGCCCCGGCGATACGGTGCGCGCGGCGGCCCGCACCGTCCACGAATTCCATAGCGCCACACCCGATACGGTGCTCGACCACGAGATCCGCCCACCGCTGCGGCATCTGGAGATGTTCGCGCTGTGGAGCGCCCTTGACCGGGCGGGGGCGACCACTCGCTCGGGCGTACCCCGCAATCCGCTGGCACTCGCCCTGCTGTGGGAACTACAGGACGGCTACCTCGCCGGAATCCCGGCCTGGCTGCAGCGCGCGACTCTGGGAAGCCTCGCCGCAATCGCCCGGCGAACCGGTTACGCCCGCCGCTGGACGGGCCCGGCCGACCGGACCTGAGCAATCGGCCAGTGACCCCCGGCATCCGCGCGCCGAAATGGCGCTAATGTCATGTCCATGGACGCGTCCGACTCGCTGATCGAGGAAGTGATACCGCCGGTGGTCTATCCGCGTGGCACCCGGCCATCGGGCGACGCCGAGCATCCACGCTGATTCCGGCCAGCCCCCGCATCCCCGCGCCGGCTCCGGCGCCTTTCCACCCGCCGCGCTCCACAGGACCCCGACCGAGAACTGTATGCCCGCAGACCCGCCGAGCTTCCGCCGCAACCCGCGCGCCACTCCGGTCCGCAGCACCTACCGGCTTCAGCTGCGCCCGGACGGACTCACCTTCACCCAGGCCGCCGCCATCGCGGAATACCTTCAGCAACTGGGTGTCTCACATATCTACCTGTCCCCGGTGATGACGGCCGCGCGCGGCTCCACCCACGGCTACGATGTCACCGACCCCACCACCGTCTCCGCCGCGCTGGGCGGCCCGCTCGGACTCAAGGCACTCGCCGACGAGGTGCACAACCGCGGGATGGGCCTGATCATGGACCTGGTGCCCAACCATGTGGGGGTCGCCGATCCGCAGCAGAACCTGTGGTGGTGGCATGTGCTGCAATACGGTCGCAAATCGCAGTTCGCCTCGTTCTTCGATATCGACTGGAGTCCGGGCAACGGGGTGGGCGGCCGGCTGGCGCTACCGGTCCTGCGCGGCGCGAACGATCCGGCCGCCCTCACCGTCGACCGGTCGGGCCCCGAACCGCTGCTCGCGCTGCACGAACTCCGTTTCCCCATCGCACCCGGCACCGACGGCGACAACGCACTGCGGATCCACGACAAACAGCACTACCGGCTGGTGAGCTGGAAATCCGGAATCTGCGGGTATCGCCGGTTCCTCTCGATCAGCGGGCTGGCGGCGCTGCGCCAGGAGGATCCGGCGGTGTTCGAGGCCACCCATCGCGAACTCGCGGCCTGGTGCGAACACGATCTGATCGACGGTGTCCGGGTCGATCATCTCGACGGCCTCGCCAACCCGGCCGGATACCTCCAGCGCCTACGGCAGCTGATCGGGCCCACCCGACTGCTGCTGGTGGAGAAGACCCTCGCCAACCGGGAACCCCTCGACCCCACCCTGCCGATCGACGGGACCACCGGCTACGACGGCATCGCCGATTTCGGCGGGGTACTGCTCGAACCGGCCGGGGAACAGATCCTCACCGAGTTGTCCCGCCACATCACCGGGCACGGCAGCGATCGGGTGTGGGTCGGCGAGAAGGAACACCGCATCAAGCGCGCGGTCGCGGAGAGCATCCTGGCGCCCGAGACGCGCCGCCTGGTCGCCGCGATCAAAGCCGACGCGGGCGCCGACGATTTCGACACCATGGCGCTCACCAATGCCACCATCGAGGTGCTGTCCTTCCTGCCCGTCGCCCGGGCCGACTACACCCCGCTGTACGGGATGATCAGCGCGGTGATCGCCGAGGTGGAGAAACGCAACGCGGAACTACGGGCGCCGCTGGCGGTCCTGGTGAGCGCGCTGATCGCCGGCGGTACCGCGTTCACCCGGTTCCATCAGGTGAGCACCGCGATCGGCGCGAAAGCCGTGGAGGACATTCTCTTCTACCGCGCGGTTCGGCTGGTGGCACTACAGGAGATCGGCGGCAACCCGGCGCGTTTCGGCCGCAGCGTCAACGAATTCCATCTCGCCAACGCCTCGCGCGCCCGCCGCTGGCCCACGTCGATGACCACCCTGTCCACCCACGACACCAAACGCGGCGAAGATGTGCGGGCCCGCATCGGGGTGCTCTCCCAGGTCCCCCGCATGTGGGCCCGTGCGGTCACCCTGTGGCTCGAGAAGCTCCCCCCGCCCGACGGCGCCACCGCACTGCTCCTGCTGCAGAACATGTTCGGCATGTGGCCGGCCGACGGGCGTCCGGCACCCTCGGTACCGGGTCTGCGCGACCGGGTACACCGGTTCGCCGAGAAGGCGATGCGCGAGTCCGGGGAGCACACCTCCTGGGAGGAACCCGATACCGAGTTCGAGAACGCGGTGCACGCCTGGCTCGACCAGGTGATCGACGGGCCGGTCGGCCGCCAGCTCACCGATCTCGCCCACGATCTGGCCCCGCACGCCTGGTCGGATTCACTGGCACAGAAACTACTGCAGCTGTGCGCGCCGGGGATCCCCGACATCTACCAGGGGTGCGAGGTCTGGGAGGACTCGCTGGTCGACCCCGACAATCGCCGCCCGGTCGATTTCGGGTCCCGGGGCGCAATGCTGCACACCCTCACCACGACGCCGCCGCTGGACATCACGGGCGCCGCCAAGATGTGGCTGGTCGCCTACGCGCTGTGGTTGCGGCGGGAACGCCCGGAATGTTTCGTCGGCGGTACCTACACCCCGGTGTTCGGGCACGGTGAGCACGCCGACAAACTCGTCGCCTACGCCCGGGGCCGGGTCGGCGCCGACCCGGAGATCATCGTGGCCGTCACCCGGCACAGTGTCGCGATCGGGGAGACCGGCTGGGGCGATACCCATCTCGAACTCTCGGGCGGGTCCTGGACCGACCGTCTCACCGGGCATACGTTCCAGAACCGCGCCCGCACGGAAAAACTGTTCGCCCGCCTTCCGGTCGCGCTGCTGGTCCGCTGAGCGCGCCGCCGTCAGGATCCGGTCGACGCGGCGGCGATCCGCGGGAACGGCGCCTGCGCTTCCAGCAGGAAACCCAGTTCCAGCAGCGTGCGTTCGCCACCGTAGGGACCGCTGAGCATGACCCCGACCGGCAGCCCGGCCGCGGTGAGACCGGCCGGAACGGCGAGGGACGGCGACCCGGTGACATTGTTGATCGGTGTATAGCCGACGAAATTCGTCACCCGCTCGATCGATTCGGCGAACGGCACTCCCGGATTCAGGTATCCGATCTCGGGCGTGGTGTGGGTGAGCACCGGCGAGAGGACGGCATCGTAGCGGGTGAGCACCGCGTCGTAGTCGGCGCGGGCCCGGTTCAGCCGGTACAGCGCACCCGGGGTGGCGAACAGCCGCCGGCGGAAGGCGGCGGCCAGCCCCTTGGTGAAGGTCTCCAGCCGGGCGGCGTCGAAGGAGCGGCCGTGACTCAGCTTCCCGGTGACGCCCGACATCTGTGCGAGGAATCCCCAGTACTGCAGGAAATCGGCGACGAGCTCCGCCGAGACCGGCGAGGGTATCGGCTCGATAGTGTGTCCCGCGCTCTCCAGGATCCCGGCGGTCGCGGTCACGGCGGCCAGGGTCTCGGCGTCGGGTTCCAGACCGTTGCACGCCGTGGTCAGCAGACCGATCCGCAGTTTCCGCGTGGCGGGTCCCTCGACGGTGCCGATGGGCGGAAGTTTCGGATTGCGCCAATAGGCTTCGGCGGCCGCGTGGTAGGCCGCCTGATCACGGACCGACCGGGACAGCACACCCTCGGAGACGAGTTTGATCGGCAACTGCCGCGCCTGGGCGTTGTCCAGGTGCCGGAACCGGCTGGGTTTCAGCGAGACCAGACCCGCGCAGGCCGCCGGGATGCGCAGCGATCCGCCCCCGTCGTTACCGTGCGCCACCGGCACCACACCTGCCGCCACCAGGGCGGCCGATCCCCCCGAGGAACCGCCGACGGTGTATCCGGTGTCCCACGGGTTGCGGGTCGGGTCGCCGTGCTCGAACTCGGTGGTGGAGGTGAAACCGAATTCGGGCATGGTGGTCTTGCCCAGGACTGTCACCCCGGTGCTCAGTAGTTGTGCGGTGAACCGGCCGTGCTTACCGGCGGGATGCGCCGTGATCGCCGCGCTGCCGTAACAACTCGGGACCCCGGCCACGTCGGCGTTGTCCTTCACGAAGGCCGGCACCCCGTACCACACGCCGTCTCCGGCCGTGGCCGGTCGCGGCTCCGGGCATCGGTAGGCGATCGCGTTCAACCGCGGATTCACCGCTTCGGCCCGGGCCGAAGCCGCGCGGGCCAGTTCCTCCGGACTCGTCGCACCGGCGCGGACCAGTGCGGCGAGCGCCACCGCATCGTGTTCGCCCAGCGCGTCGTCGGTGAAGGCATGTACTCGATCGGTCATGAATCGGCTCGCGTGTACCTCGGGGATCCGGATATCCGACCCGGAGCCAAGTGGACGTGTGTTCAACTCGGCCCAGACTAGTACGGAGCGGAACCGGGCGGGGCTCGATGCGCCCGGCGTGGCGTAGGGAAGCGGCGGCTAACGGCGCGCCGAGCGCCACCACCCGGCGGACCACAGCAGCACGCCCACGGCCGCCCCCAGCAGCACCCCGGTCTGTACCGACCCCAGGACGACCGCTGCCACCAGGAACACCAGCAGTCCCAAGACCAGCGCCTCCAGCTTGTACACCGGCCAGCGCGACCCCGCGATATCCACGGCCGCCGGACCGCGCACGGCGGCGCGCGGGGCGGTGAGCGGGGATGCGGTCATACGTTCAGGCTACCCGTGGAGGTGGTGTTCGGTCCATCGAACTTTTGTCTTCCCGCCCACATACTCCGCCGTCCGGCGCGAAACCCCGCGCGGCCGCCGGCCCGGGGGGCCCGGCGACCGCGCGAGCCCTGTCCGGCCAGGTCGAACCGCCCCGGGAACAAGCGGCCCCGTCCGGGACGTTTCCCGGGATATGCCATTGACCGGAGAATACGCACCGTCCACATCCGACTGGGCCCGCGAGCAGGCCGAGAAGATCGAGAACTCCGGCGGTACCGAGGGCACCACCATGCAGGGCATGCCGGTGGTGGTGCTGACGACCGTCGGCAACAAGAGCGGCAAACTGCGCAAGACCGCGCTCATGCGGGTCGAACACGACGGCGAATACGCGATCGTCGCCTCGCTGGGCGGCGCGCCGAAGCATCCCGTCTGGTACCACAATGTGGTCGCCGAACCCCATGTCGAACTGCAGGACGGCACCGTCACCAAGGACTACACCGCCCGCGAGGTGTTCGGCGAGGAGAAGGCGCTCTGGTGGGCGCGGGCCGTCGCCGCGTACCCGCCCTACGCCGACTATCAGCTCGAGACCGATCGCCAGATCCCGGTCTTCGTACTCACCCCGCGCTGACGACACCGGTCCGGGCGTGCTTCCGGCAGTCCGGGACCACGCTGCCCAGATGAACGAAAGTGCAGGACACGGCCACCCGCCGCGCGCTACGGCCGCGGTGGGTGGCAGCATGGAGCGGGTGTCCGATGTGCTCACTCACCTGCCAGAAGCCCGTCCCGCGTTGACCGCGGACGAGATCGACGCCGCAGCCAAACGCATCGCCGACATTATCGAGCCCACTCCCCTGCAACTATGCCCGCGCCTGTCGCAGCTCACCGGTACCCAGGTGTACCTCAAACGCGAGGATCTCACCGTCGTGCGCTCCTACAAGCTGCGCGGCGCATACAACCTGGTGGTCCAGCTCAGCGACACCGAGCGCGCGGCGGGTGTGGTCGCGGCGAGCGCCGGAAACCACGCCCAGGGCGTGGCGTTCGCCTGCCGGGCCATGGGTATCACCGGCCGCATCTACGTCCCCACCACCACGCCCAAACAGAAGCGCGACCGGATCCGGGTCCACGGCGGCGAATTCGTCGAACTGATCGCCGTCGGCGAAACCTTCGACGCCGCGGCCGCCGCGGCCGCCGACGATGTCCGGCGCACCGGCGCCACCATGGTGCCGCCGTTCGACGACACCCGGACCGCCGCCGGTCAGGGCACCATCGCCGCCGAAATCCTCGATCAGCTCGGGACCACACCGGATCTGGTGGTGGTCCCCGTGGGGGGCGGCGGGTGCCTCGCCGGTATCGGCACCTATCTGCGGGAACGAGCCCCGGAGACGGCGATCCTCGCGGTCGAGCCCGCCGGTGCCGCCTCGATGACCGCGGCACTGGTCGCGGGCGGGCCGGTCACCCTGCCCGAGGTCGACCCGTTCGTCGACGGCGCCGCGGTCCGCCGGATCGGCCGGGTGCCCTACGACGCGGTGGCCGGTTTCGGCGGGCGGGTGGTCTCGCACGGCTCCCTGCCCCTGCTCATCTCGACCGAGCCCCCCGCCGGCGGCGCCGGCTCCTTCCGGTTGCTGCGGGTGGACGAGGGAGCCGTCTGCACCGCCATGCTGGACCTGTACCAGAGCGAGGGGATCATCGCCGAGCCCGCGGGCGCGCTGGCGATCACCGGGCTGCTGGAATCACCCCCGGAACCCGGGTCCACCGTGGTCTGTGTGGTCTCGGGCGGGAACAACGATGTATCCCGGTACGGCGAGGTCATCGAACGTTCCCTGGTTCACCAGGGGCTCAAGCACTATTTCCTGGTGGATTTCCCGCAGGAACCGGGCGCGCTGCGCCGGTTCCTCGACGAAGTACTGGGTCCCGACGACGACATCACCCTGTTCGAATACGTCAAACGCAACAACCGGGAAACCGGAGCCGCGCTGGTCGGTGTCGAACTGGGCGAACGCACCGGCCTGCAACCGCTGCTGGACCGGATCGCCCATTCCCCGATCCAGTGTGAGCGGCTCGAACCGGGTTCCCCGGCCTACCGCTATCTGACCTGAGTGATCAGGCCGCGGCCTCCCGGGGTGCGCCGCGGCCGATCCGGGCGGCCGAGCGGGCTCCGGACATGACCAGGGGCAGCAGCCAGGCGAACGCGGACTGGTCCACGGCCAGCGTTTCCATCGCCAGCCGGTTGTGCACGAAACCGAGCGAGATACCGCTGTCCGGATCCGCCCAGCCGAATGAGCCGCCCAGGCCGATATGGCCGAACCCGCGCGGTGCGCCGAGGGTGGGCATGGCGTGGTACCCGAGATGCCACAGCGGTCCCATATAGAGGAACAACCCGGTATCGGGCCGGAACCGTTCGATCCGGCGGATGGCCTGCACGGTGGCGCCGGACAGGTACCGCCGACCCCCGGCGAGCCCGTTGCAGGCCAGCGGTTCGTACACCGCGGCCAGGCCGTTGGCACTGCACACACCGTTGGCGGCCGGCATCTCGCTGTCCAGCACCGGCGGGTTCGGGCCGGACAGGATGGCCTCGGCGCCGGGGATGAACAGGGAGCGGCTGCTGACGCCGAGCGCGCCGGGAATGCTCTGCAGCAGGGTGACCAGCCGGGAACCGCGCGGTGTACCGGCGAAGGAGAAGCCCGCGCCGAAGCTCTCGGCCGCCACGGTGACCGATCCCGTGGGCGGTCGGCCCAGGTGCACACCGTCGGTGCCCAGCGGGATCGCGACCTCGCGCTGGAACAGTTCCTTCATGCTGACGCCGGTGACCTCCCGGGCCAGTCCGGCGAGCAGCCAGCCGAAGGTCATCGCGTGATAGGCCGGAACACCGAGCAGCCGGTCCGGGGTGGCGGCGGCCAGCCGTTCGGCCATGAGTTCGTGGTCGAGCAGTTCGGCACCCTGCGCCGCCAGCGCGCCGACACCGGACAGACCGGCCGAATGGGTGAGGACCTGCCGGACGGTGATCTTGTCCTTGTTGTTACAACCGAACGCGGGCCAGTATTCACAGACCGGGGCGTCGTAGTCGATGAGACCGCGATCGGCGAGCCGATGCACAACCGTGGCCGAGATGCCCTTGGTCGCCGAGAAGACCACCGCACCGGTATCGCGACTCCAGGGCCGGTCGGGCGCGGACTCCCCCGTCCAGATATCGAGAACCGGTTCCCCGTGCCGGTACACCGCCAGCGCCGCACCTACGCCCCTCCGGCCACCGTAGACCCGGGTGAATGCGGACGTCAGCCGCCGGAAATCTGCTCCGGCGTTGCCGGAATAAGCGACGCTGCTCATCCTTACACAGTAAGGTCATCCGAGGTTTCCGGCAATGTCCATCCGGGACGGTATACGGCCGGGTATGCTGCCGGACCCGCCGAGATCGGCCACCGGAAGCGCCCCACGCCCGGTGTCGCGCGGATATCCGAATGTAATCGTCCGGGACAGCTACTGCCCGGAAAATTGGATGTGGACACTTCCCCGGACCCCGGCGTCAATTCCATCCACAACAGGAAACAGATCGGTAAAGAATTCATGGTCGCGCTCCGGCGTGGAATAAGCGCCACATCCGGCCACCCGCGCTCTGCTCTCACGCCGGGCCGGACCGGTGGCGGATACGCTTTCGCACGGAATCCCTCGATCGACAGCATATTTCGAAATCTGCGCGCCGACCAACGGCAATCGCGCCCGAAAGGAATCGCGGTTACCGGCGATACCGGCCCGGGGAAATATCGACGACACTGGATAAACGGTGGAAAGTCGACTTTCTCGGGCCGAATATCTTCCGTCGATATAGTGGGCCCCATGACCTCCTTGGCACCGCCGGTCGTGCGGGACCAGGTGCGCGGTGACGCGCTCCCGGTCGCCGACGCGGCCATCTACGCAGGCTGGTTTTCCTGCCTGGCCGACCCGACCCGGGTCCGGTTACTGCACCAGGTCGCCACGAGCCCCGCCGGCATCCACATCGGCGAAATCGCCGAAGCACTCGGTATCGGACAGCCGACCGTCTCCCACCATGTCCGCAAGCTCACCGACGCCGGGTTCGTGACAGTACACAAAGAGGGCACTGCCACCCTCGTCACCGTCGATCCACACCGCTGCACCGAACTGCCGCATACCGCCGACGCGGTGATGGGCCTGCTCACCCCCCGGCCATCCTGCCCGGACGAACCGCCGGGCGATATCACCGTCCGGGCGCTGACCGAGGCGGACTGGGAACCCGTGCGCGCCATCCACGCCGCCCGGGGGACGGCCTATCCCGCTGTCGGCGCCGCCGACGCACCCGACCGGGAGACCCTGGACCGCCAGTGGCTGCCCGGGCATCGCTGGGTCGCCGAAGCCGACGGCCGGATCGCCGGGTGGGCGGCCCTCACCCCGGTCTCGGGCCACGAGTTCTATCGGGACGTCGCCGACAGTTGCGTCATGGTCGCCGACGAACTCGCGGGTCGCGGTGTCGGCACCGCCCTGCTCCGCCGCCAGGTCACGGCCGCCGAGGACGCGGGCCTGCGGGCCCTGCAGACCACCGCGTTCCCGGAGGACCGGGCCGGTATCTCGCTGTATCACGCGGCGGGCTTCCGCACCGTCGGTATCCGGGAGCGCAGCGGCCGCTCCGAAGGCCGCTGGCGCGACGCGGTACTGCTGGAGCGGCGCAGTCCGCTGAACTGAGCATCCGGCCGGGCGTAGCGGCGATCCGCACCGTTACGGCCCGGTCCGGACCGGTCGCAGGATCACCTTCGGCCACAGGGTCGACAGACCGCACAGCACACACAGCACCGCCACGCCGGCGCTCGCCCCATCGGCGGCCGACAGCCCCCGCAGGCCCGCCTCGCCGTATCGCGCGAGCGGGTACACCCCGACCATGAGCATCGCGACGGTCCCCCGCAGCGAGACCAGCGAGGTGGGCAGCCAGCGGAACGGGCGCACCACCTCATCCGGCGCCGCCCCGGAGAACAGGCGCTCCACCCGCCCCAGACCACACTGTCGACCACCAAGACCGCGAGATCGAGCAGGAGTGCGCCGATCGCGAACGACAACACCCCGGGCGGGGCGGCGGGTTCCGGCCCGGGCAGCGGCAACAGACCGGCCGCCGCCGGATAGCAGGCGAGGACGACACCGGTCGCGGCCGCCGCCGACCACATCACCGACCACTTCCGGCGGGTGGCGGCCAGCGCGACCGTGGCGGCGCGTTCCGCCGGAGAGCACGCGTCGTACCATCCGGGCGCACCGGCGGAAATCTTCATAACAGCTGCCCCGCACCCGTCGGTCCTGCCCAACACTGCCGCGTGTGGTCCGGTTACACCGGCCGTCCGCCTGTCCGCCGACTCCAACCGTCCGCGCCGGTCGGGACACCGGTTCGGCACCGGTCGTCCCCGACGCGGCCGGGACGACCGCCCGCCCGGTCACCCGGCCGGTGGACCGCGCGCGATCATTACCACTGTGGAGCAACGACAGGCGGCGCACAGCACCGAAGAGGTGGTCGGACTGGTCGCGCAGACATTCCTCCGGGACCGCGACCAATTCGTCGACGAGTTGTCGCAGATGATGCGCGCGCAGGTGCCGGCGCTGGATCAGGACCCCCGGCTGCGTGAACTGATGGAGGACGGGACGACCGACAACTTGATGGAAGTCCTGCAGTTCCTGCAGAACGAGGCCGCCGAAGACGATGTCCGGGCGCCGGAGCGGGCCCTGGTGTACGCCCGGATCCTCGCCCAGCGCGATGTGCCGGCGTCGGCGTTGATCCGGGCGTACCGGATCGGTCAGGCCGGCTTCCTGGACACCGGTATGCGCTACGCGATCGAATTCGGCGGCGGCGGCCCGGTGACCACCTCGGCGATCGTCCATATCGTCAACCGCACCTCGGTGTACATCGATCGGGTGTGCGAGCAGGTCGGTGTCGCCTACGAACGGGAACGTGATCGCTGGGTCGGTAACCGGGGCAGGCTACGGCAGCAGTGGGTGACCCGGCTGCTCAACGGGACCACCACCGATACCGAGGCCGCGGAGCAGGTACTGCACTATCCGCTCCGCCGCGGGCATCTCGCGATCGACGCCTGGACCGACCCGCATATCGACCCCGCCACCGCCGGGGAGGTTTTCGACCACCTCCGCACGGCACTGACCACCGTGTTCGACCGGGCGCACGGGAACCTGCTGGTACCGGTGGACGAACACGAGGCCCGGATGTGGTTCGCCCTCCCGCACGAGACACCCGTCGACAGTGCCGCGATCGAACAGTTGCTCTCCGACCGGGCCCTGCCGGTGCGGGCGGCCTTCGGCGGTTACGGCAGCGGGATCGCCGGATTCCGGCGCACCGCGGGTCAGGCCGACCGGGTACGCCGGCTCGCGCTGCTGGGCGGGGAGCACGGCGCCCGCGTCCTGTCCCATCCCGAGGTGTCGGCGGTCGCGCTGCTGGCAGGCGATATCGATACGTTGCGCGAATTCGTCGCCGACGAACTCGGCGAACTGGCGGTGGACAACGAACGCAATCTCTGGCTGCGGGAGACATTGCGCGTATTCCTCGCCGTGAACCGCAGTTACGCGGCGGCCGCCACCCGACTGGCCGTCCATCGCAATACGGTCCAGTACCGCGTCCGGCAGGCGCTGAACCTCATCGGCGTGAGCACCGACGCACCCGGCGCGGACCTGTACCCGCGGCTGGCCCTGCAGGCCACCCACCTGCTCGGCGCCGCGGTACTGCGATCGGAGCCGGGACAGAACTGAGCCACGGGCACCGATTCCGGCCGACGCAATGCTCCGCGCACGACGGACGATTCGCCGAGTGCGCCGCCGGCATGTGCTGAGCGCACAAATGCCGGCCGAGCTTTCATGCGGCCGGAATATGGTCCGCCCCACCGCCTCGCCGTAAGGTTCAGTTATCCCCGGAAACCGGCGTCCACCTGAGTAATCGGCTGGCCGGCAACCGGTTGGCCGCGGCCACCACGGGTGGTCTCGCGGACCCCATCCCATCCGTCGTGCCGGCGTCGTCGCGCTGCGCGCTGCCCTTTCCCAGGAGTCTCCGTGCCCTCGATCCAAACCGTCCGCGGTGCCGTGGACACCGCCGATCCCCACGGATCTGGCCTATCTGACCGCACTCGCGGACGCCGGATCGTCCTGGGCATGGATCGATTCGGGATCAATCTCGAGACCACCTTCGAGGCGCGCGCCGATACCCTCATCGAGATGGTGCGCCGCGGCTACGCCGAGCGCATGGTGCTCTCGCAGGACGCCGGCTGCTATATCGACGGGATGGAACCGGCCACCCGCGCGGCGGTCCTGCCGCAGTGGCACTACACCCACCTGTTCGACGACGTCTTCCCCTATGTGCTCGATCGCGGGATCGAGGAACGGCAGCTGCAGACGATGCTCGTCGAGGTACCCCGCCGGTTCTTCGCGGCCGGGTGAACCGGTGGCCGCGGTGCCGCGGTCACACCCGACCCGGGTGCCCGGACCGGGTCGGGCCGGACGCTAGGGTTGTCGATCATGCCTGGTCTGCCCGTTCCGCGCGCCCGTGCGCTGCTCGCCGTTCTGCTGGTCGCCGTCGCCCTGCTGGCGACCGCGTGCGGCAGCGGCGGCGGTGACGGCGCGCACAGGTCTCGGGCGGCG